>CAYSBM010000385.1:0-3703 GCA_964429095.1 uncultured Solibacteraceae bacterium
GCGCGACTACCAGGAGACCATCAAGAAGATCCACGATGGGGCGATCGGCGACGTGTTAGCCACTTACGCTTACTGGATCGGAGGGCCGGTCGTCTTCCAGAAGGAGCGCGACCCCAAGTGGGGCGACATGACCTGGCAGCACCGGCAGTGGTATTCCTTCGTCTGGATTTGCGGCGATCAGGTGGTGGAGCAGCATCTGCATAACATTGACGTCTGCAACTGGGTGATGGGCACGCACCCGGTCAAGGTGGTGGCGAGCGGCGGCGCCGCATGGCGCCCGCGGACTGAGATCTACGGCAACATCTATGACCACCTGACGGCAGATTTTGTCTACCCGAACGGCGTGCACATGTCCAGCCACTGCCGGCAGTACCCCAAGGGCTGCTATGAGAATGTGAGCGAGCTGGTGGTGGGCTCCAAAGGCCGCAGCAATTGCCACGATATGGGCAGCGGCGCAGGCCGGGACGTGCGTCAAGGCTTTAGAGATCCCCTCGAGAACCCCTACGTGCGCGAACACATGGCTTTGGTGGCTTCCATCCGCGGCGACGGGCCATACATCAATCATGCAATGGCCGTGGCCGAAAGCACCCTGACCTGCATCATGGCGCGCGAAGCGGCGTATTCAGGCCTGGAGATCACCTGGGACATGATCATGAACAGCAAGCAGGATCTGATGCCCAAGAGCTTCGGCTACGACGTGAAGATGGACGTGCCGCCCCTGCCGGTGCCGGGCCAATACAAGTTCATCTGAGACAGCCCGAGTTCCAGCCTGCCTCGGCCGGCGGGCGGCGCATCCCAGCCGTCCGCCGCCGCATCCAGTATAGGAAGAGGGTGCTTCTGTGTTGTTGATGCCGTCGCCTTTTCTAAGGATAGCTGCGCTGCTGGCGGCGCTATACCTCTGGCTGGCTCCCGCGTGGGCGGAGATCCGCCCGCTCACCATTCTGCACACCAACGATCTTCATGCGCGGCTTCTGCCGCTCGAAGACGGACGAGGGGGCTTTGCCAGGCTTGCGTCGGCGTTGGAGCGCGAGCGGCGCGCATCGCCCGCCTGCCTGACGCTCAACGCCGGGGACCTGGTGCAGGGAAGTCCGGTGTCCACAATCTTCCGCGGCTTGCCCATCTATGAAATCGCCAACCTTTTCGGCTTCGACGCCGCCACGCTCGGCAATCACGAATTCGATTATGGCTGGCAGATGATTCCGAAGTATCTAAGAACGGCCCGCTATCCGGTAGTGGTCTCTAACCTGGTGGACGGGGCGGGGAAACGCATGACGGACAAGCCCTACGTCATCCTGAAAGCGGGAGAATTGCGCGTGGCCGTCATCGGAGCCCTGACTGCGGACCTTACCGCGCTCACCACTCCCAAGACGCGCGGTGATTGGAAAGTCTTGCCCGTGATTCCCACCGTGCGCCGTTACGTGGCCGAAGCGCGCCCTCAAGCCGACCTCATTGTGTTGCTCGCCCACCTGAGCCCAGCCGAGGAGACCGAGGCGCTCGAGCAGCTCGAGGATGTCAGCGTGATCGTGAGCGGGCATGCGCACAAAGGGTTGGAAGCGCCCCTGGCCCGCAAGGGCCGCGTGCTGGTGCGGGTCAACGCTTACGGTGGCGAATTTGGACGGCTCGACCTAAAGGTGGATACTGCCGCCAAAGGGATGGTTTGCTATGAGTACAAGCGCATTGTGGTGGGTGCGGACATTGCGCCCCAGGAAGCCGTATCCGGCTTGATCGCCAAATGGGAGGCCGCGGTCGCCAAGGTGGTGGATGTGCCGATCGGGGAAGCCGCCAGGGAATTTTCGCGGGTTGAAGTGCGGGCGCTGATGGAACGCGCCATGGCGGAGATGACCGGATCCGACTTCGCATTCATCAATCAGGGCGGCATTCGGGATATCCTGCCCAAGGGCCGCCTGATGGCGCGCCATGTCTGGAACGTTATGCCGTTTGACAATCTGGTCGTGGCCGGGACATTCAAGGGCAGCCAGTTGCCGGATGCCGTGACGCGCGGACGCGCCGTGGACCCTAACCGCAATTACCGTTTCGCCACCAGCGAATTCAACCCCGCGAAGCAGAAAGCGGACGGCGGCATGGGCACTACGGGTCTGGTGTTTCCCGAGCAGGGCGGTTTGCTGCGTGACCTGTTCATTGAGTGGATCAAGAAGCAGAAAGTGCTGCGCTCGACCGAGTAATCTGTGACGCCAGCGCGCGCACGTCCAGAGGGACGCCTTTGCGCTCGTCGCGAACCAGGCGAATGGCTTGCTTGGGGCATTTGGCCTGGCATGCGCCGCAGCCGAGGCACTCCTCCCAGTTCCGCGTGATGCTGTCCCCATTGGCTTGGATCGCGTCGAAAGGACAGACGTCCACGCAGGTTTCACAGTGTCCACAGAGCTGCGGATCGATCTCGGCCACATAGCCCGAGGAGGCCATCATAGAGGTTCCTCCCCGCATGGCCTGGATGCCGCCGCAGCAACATTTGCAGCAATTACAGATGGCGTAGAACCGGCCGCCCATGGCGTCCTTGAACCATGCCGAATGCAGGTGACCGCGCTCGTGCTCCTGGCGCAGCAATTCAAGCGCCTGGCTCCGGCTCAGCCGGCGTGCGGAGTCGGGGTGGTGTTCCAGGATGAAATCCACGAAAGGCTTGCCGATTACCATGCAGACTTGGGTGGGCTCGCAGTGCCCGGTGCGCGCATGGCGGCAGTAGCATTCATAAACCGCGATGTCGGGCGGCCCGTCCAGGACCAGTTTTCTTGCGTGCTGATACGGGACGATCTGCTCGAGGTCGCGTTCTTCGATGGGTTGGTCCAGATTCACGATAGCCTTGGCGTGATCGTGCGTGAGCACCTTGCCGTGGTAGCGTTCCGCCAGCCAGGCGGCGCCTTTGCCGCCGCCTCCCGATGGCATCTTGTTGAGCAGGACATCGACGTATTGCCTGGTCCAGCGGCCGTAGATGTAAGCATGCAGGCGTGCGCCCCAGCCGCCGGCGGCGCGGAAGAAGGCGGGCGTCGAGCGCATCAGCAGATGGCCACGCTCGCCGGCTATCCACAGCGCGGCCAGCGCGGCGGCAATGAGAACCAAGAACGCAACGAGCGCTTCGAGAGCCAATGGAAACCTCCTTGGCGTGAAAGCTGGGGGACTTCAAAGCGCCATTTCCGGCCCTCACTGCGGCCGCAGCGGCGTGGCGCCATTCAATTCAAAACCCTCGCCCAAGTACACGCGCTTGACCTCCGGATCGCGTCCCAGGGCCTCGGGGCTGCCGGCGCGAAAGATGCTGCCGTTGTTCATGATATAAGCACGGTCGGTGACAGCCAAAGTCTCGCGCACATTGTGGTCGGTCACCAGGACACCGATGCCGGAACGTTTCAGTTCGAAAATAATCCGCTGCAATTCGAGCACCTGGATAGGGTCAATGCCGGAGAACGGCTCATCCAACAGCAGGAAGCTGGGTTCGATGACCAGCGAGCGTGCGATTTCCACCCTCCGCCGCTCGCCGCCTGAAAGCATATACCCTTTGTTGTCGCGAACTTTTTCCAGCCCGAGTTGCTCGAGCAAGCGTGACTGGCGCTCCCGGCGCTCGCGCGCGCTCAAGGGTAAGGTTTCCAGGCCGGCCATCAAGTTTTCACCCACAGTCAGATTGCGGAATACGGACCGTTCCAGTGGCAGGTAAATGATTACCAGGCGCGCCCGCTTGTAGCTGGGCAGTTCGCGG
>CAYSBM010000386.1:0-3701 GCA_964429095.1 uncultured Solibacteraceae bacterium
CGGCGCAACGCGCGCATGACCGTGACCAATGAGGGAGCGCAAGAAGTTCGCGCGTTTTACTCCAACATCGACTACATCACCGTTGGTAGCCAGCCCGCCGACATGCTCTACTTCCATGCGCAGTACCGTCAGGCGGCGCCCTGCGTGGCCTCCACCGGCGAAGCGGCCAAGCTCAACCCCGCCGGCAAGCTGAACTACGTCTACGCCGAGACGCGCGGCCGCGGCCAGCTCATGGGGGTGACGCTTGGCGTGCTGCTCAATGCCGACGGCTGGATGGGAGAAGGCGACGACATGATCTTTATCGACGACGAAGCCAAGCCGCTCATCATCGGCACAGGCAGCGAGGACTACTTCCTGGGCAGTTGGAACTTCGGCGGGCGCGACGGCGCCATACCGTTCAGCCATCGCTACTATGGTGCGCCCATCATCATCATGCCGGAGCGCACCGGCGGGCGCTACTGCTGCTACCGCTGGCACGGCGACAACCCCGTCACCTTCACGCGCTACATGAAGCACACCATGGAACACGGCCACGCCAACGACCGCCACGACAATTTCTATTCGGCCTGCTTCTGGTACCAGACCGAGCCGTACACCGATTTTCCGGCCCTGCCTCCGGTCTCCGAGCGCATCCCGCGTCTAAAGGTGACCGCATGAAGAAACTGACGGCTGTTCCCGTCACTCTGGCGGCCGGCGTCGCGCTGGCCGCCGATTCCACCGGCGTGGACCTGTGGAAGGCTGAAGGACTGAAAGCCCTGGCGGCGGAACTGGCCGCGGAGATCGGCTCGCGCTCGGCCGCCGGCCGGAGCCTGGCCACCTATTCCAACCACGCGGCCATGCTTACGCAGCGCCAAGCCAGTGGAGAAGCCGAGATCCACGACACCAAGGTGGACATTTTCCTTGTAATCGAAGGCCACGCTACGCTGGTGATGGGCGGTGAAGTGGTGGGGGCCAGAAAGAACGGGCCCGAGACGCTCGGTTCCTCGATTCGCGGCGGCGTGAAGAAAACGCTCGACCCCGGCGATATTGTGCACATCCCTGCCAGAACACCGCATCAACTCCTGGTCGAGCCGGGCGGCAAGTTCACTTACTTCGTCCTGAAAGTGGACGCCCAGTAAGCCGCGCGGCGTGGGCTGTCAAACCAACAAGGTGCGCAGCAGGCCGGCCAGGGCCGCACCAGCGATGACCCACAGCGTGTCCACGCGCGTCGCCGCCAGAACGCCGAAGCTTGTGACGGCGATGAGCGTGTGCGCGGGGGTGCGCAAAGCGTCGCCGGCGAGTCCGGAAATGATCGAGATGATCAAACCGGCGGCGGCCACAGTGGCGGCCTGGATGGCGCTTTTCACGCGCGGCTGTTCGGCGCGCCGCCCCAGGTAACGCAGCATAGGGATGATCAGGAACGCCGGGGTGATAAGCGCCAGCGTGCCGGCGCACGCTCCTGGCGCCCCGCCGACGAAATAGCCCACGCTCACAATCCACAGCCCGATGGGCCCCGGTCCGATGCGCCCGGTGGCCACGGCGGTATTGAGCTGGCGGTCCGTCAGCACCTTGTGGTGGACGACCAGGTCGTTGCGCACCATGGGCAGCGAAGCCAGGCCGCTGAAGCTCAGCATTGTGGCCTTCAACAACAAGAAGTAGAGCAGCACCGCGTTCATGGCGTCTCCCGTGTGCGCCAGAATGCGCCCACCAGCGCCGCCAGTCCGAGGATTTCGACCGGCGAACGCCTGGCCAACATCGCCAGCGCCGTCGAGGCGGCCACCAGCGCTGCCGTGCGTGTCACCACCCCGCGCCCAAGATACGGCCGCACCAGTTGCCATGCGCCGGCCGCCATCATTCCGATGGCGGAAGCGATGATACCGTCGATGGCCCCCATGGCCAGCGGGTAGCGCTTTAAGACGCCGTACTCGTAGGTTAGCCAGACCACCAGCGCGGCGCTCGGCAGCGTTGTGGCCAGCACCGCCAGCACCGCGCCCCGCCAGCCCGCCGCCTTCCCGGCGGCGCCGGCGCAAAAGGCCAGCAGGTTTGTGCCGGGCGTAATGCGCGCCAGGCCGTAGATGAGGCCGTACTCTTCCGGTGTGAGCCAGCCGCGCCGCTCCACCATCTCGCGTTGCAGCGCCGCCATGGTGGGATCGCCGCCGCCGAAGGTCAAATTGCCGATGCGCAGGTATAACGCCGTCAGTCTCGCCAAACTCACTCGCGCCCGCATGTTCACTCAGTAGTCCACCTTCACCAGAAATAAGCCGCGCGCCGGAGCCGTAGGGCCGGCTTTCACCCGGACGCCTGGGGTGAGCAATGCGCGTATGCCCTCCGCATGCAGGTTGCCTTTGCCTGCTTCCAGCATGGTTCCCACCAGGTTCCGCACCATGTGCTTCAAGAAGCCGTTCCCCCGCACGCGGTAGATCAGGCGGCCGCTCTCCAGCCAGGCGCGCGACTCGAAGATGGTCCGCACCTTGCTTGCGCCCAGCTCGTCGCGGTCGTCGGAGGCGGCGAAAGCGCTGAAATCGTGCTCGCCGGCGAACACGCCCGCGGCTTCCAGGAACGCCTCCAGGTTCATTGGGTAGGGATAGTGATGCACATAGAGGCGCTCGAAAGGCGGGCAAACCTCGGCGCGCCAGATGCGGTATTCGTAGGTTTTTGAGCGTGCGTCGTAGCGTGGATGAAACTCCGGCGGCGCTTGCTCAGCTTCCAATACCCGTATGGCGGCTGGCAGTAAGCGGTTCATGGCCTTGCGGAGATTGTACTGCGGAAGCGGGTTGCGGATGGTGAATGCGGCCACTTGCGCCAGGGCGTGTACGCCGGCGTCGGTGCGTCCGGAACCCGCCACGTCGACGTGGGCTCCTTCGATCTCGGAAATCACGCGCTCCAGTTCGCCCTGGATAGTCTCCAGGCCGGGTTGCACCTGCCAGCCGTGGAACTCCGTTCCGTCGTAGGAGACTGTGATCTTAATGCGCCGCGCCACGAACCTTGTTACCGTGACCCTGTTTTCAACTGGCGCGACCGTATGTAATAACGATAGGCCAGCGCGCCGGTACCCAGTGTGAGGATTGCCGCCAGCGACACCTTAGGCTCCAGCAACATGCCGTAGATGGTCATCCATACTCCCAGTATTACGAACGCCGCAGGCAGCAGCGGGAACAGGAAACTCACCACCGAGAGTCTCTGCCAGTCCGTCCGGCGCCGGAACACGAACAGCGAAGCCACCGAAAGCACCGCCGTGGTGTTGAGGGTAAACCCGATGTAAACCACCAGATCGGGGAAGGGAGTCAGCGTCATCAGAATTGCGCAGACGCCTTGACAAAGAATGGCGGGTACCGGCGTGTGCCAGCGCGGATCGACCTTGGCCGCAATCGGAAAGAACGCTCCGTTCTTGGCCATGGCGTAATAAACGCGCGGTCCAATGGTCACCATGGCGCTCACCGTCGAAACCAGCGCCAGGGCCATCAGCGCGCTGAAGAAGCCCGCCACCCCCGGCCCGAACAGCTTCGAGGCCGCCAGCGCGCCTACGGCGATCACACCCTTCATATCCTCAAGCGGTGCGGCGTAAATGAACACCAGGTTCAAGCCCACATACAGCGCCGCCACCAGGGCGGTGCCGCATGCCAGCGCAAGCGGCAGCGTGCGCTCGGGTTTCTTCAGCTCTTCGGCGACGTACGTTGCCGCGTTCCATCCGCTGTAGCTCACGTAGATCCAGAACAGGCTGA
>CAYSBM010000387.1:0-3424 GCA_964429095.1 uncultured Solibacteraceae bacterium
CCGCGGCGGGCATTCCGGCGTCGTTCGCCTTTTCGATGGAGGTTTACCGGCCGCCAGCCGAGATGGCCGCGCGCTACTGGGACGGCTCGCCGGTCGAGCTCGATGTGCCCTCGACGCAGATGCACTTCGGCGCGCGCGTGCGGAACTATCTCAAGCAGATGTACAAGGAGTGCGCCGACCAGATCGCGGCCGCGGGGCTGCCCATCGTGCTCCAGTTCGGCGAGACGCAGTGGTGGTATTTCCCGAACGCCTCCGGGATGCCGTTCTACGACGCCGAGACCAAGGCCGCGTTCGAGGCGCGCTACGGACGGCCCATGCACCGGTTCCTGGCGAACACGGACTCGCCCGAGGACGACATCGAGACCGCCGATTTCCTGCGCGACCGCATCTGGGAGTACTGCCAGGAGGTGATCGCCTACGTGCGGCAGTATCATCCGGCGGCAGTGTTCGAGTGCCTGTGGCCGCTCGACGCCAACCAGGGCAAGCCCGCGCCCTCGCCCGAGTTCCGCGCGCTCAACTTCCACGTCAACCTCCCGGAGCAGTGGAAGAACTCCGCGTACGGCGTGAAGTACTTCCGCGCGGAGGGCTTCGATTACGACGTCTGGCAGAAGAACGCCGTGCGGATGCGGCAGACGATGGAGTTCCCGCGCACGCTTGGCAGGCCGCCCGAGGAGTGCATGTTCCTGGCCGGCATCTACGGTCCGCCGGATCCGCCGATGGCGCAGGCCTACGGCATGTGGCGCAGCGAGGGCCTGTACTCGTTCTGCTTCTGGGCCTTCGATCAGTTCTGCCTGAACTCGCGCCCGGTCCCGCTCGAGGTGGCGAGCCAGGCGGTGGCCACGTCGGTCACCTACCACAAGCCGCGTGCGCCGCGGGCGCTGCCGGCCGTGGTTGCCAGGCCCGTTGCGGCCGCGGCGGGCGGCGCCCTGAACCGCTTCCGGGCGAACACGAGGAGGCTCAATGAGTAGCAGTTATCCGAACTTGATCGACAGCGCCGCGACGCTCTATTCGCCCGTGGACGCCTTCTCGACGCGCCCGCTCGAAACCACGGCCACGCAGCAGGTCCTCGCGGGTGATACGACGATCAGCGTCGCCTCGACGGACGGCTTCGCGGCATCCTATGGAATCCTCTCGATCGACGACGAGCTGATCGTCTACACATCGAAGACCGCCATGCAGTTCACGGGCTGCCAGCGCGGAGCCTTCGGCACCACTGCGGCGCAGCACGCTCAGGGCGTGGCAGTGAAGGCCAACATGGTCTCGGCATTCATCACCGCGCTTCAATCAGCGGTCACAGCCATTGAGAACGAGCTGGGTACCGTGGCCGCGCGCAACTACGTGCGGCGCGATGGCGCGGTCACCATAACCGGCGTGAAGACGTTCGTCGATGGAGCGGAGTTCGGCTCGGGTGCGAAGGCGGCGACCGGTCTGGTGCGCCTGCCCAACGCCGGCGCGATCAAATGGCGCAAGGCCGATAACTCCGGCGACCTCGGCATTGCTCTGGGTGCAAACGATCACCTCGTGGCCGATGCGATCATCGACTTCGCGCCCGGCCAGACCTTCGGCGCGTTCTCGTATCCGGATGCAACAACCACCAGCAAGGGCATCGTGCAGGTCGATCCGGTTGGCGGG
The DNA here is from genome assembly GCA_964429095.1 of uncultured Solibacteraceae bacterium. GTDB lineage: Bacteria > Acidobacteriota > Terriglobia > Bryobacterales > Bryobacteraceae > JAJFUV01. Next base: position 1,633 of record CAYSBM010000387.1, read on the forward strand.
ATCGCTGTGAACGCCGGCGTGATCTCGCTGGCGAACTCCGGCGTGACGCCGGGGACCTATCCCAAAGTCACCGTGGACGCCAAGGGCCGCGTTACGGCCGGCGCGCCGCTCGCGGGCTCGGACCTTCCCACACACCAGCACGCTGCCACCGACATCGTGAGCGGCGCGTTCGGCGTGCCGCGTGGCGGCACCGGTCTCACGACTATTGCCGCGAACAAGGTACTTTATTCACCCGCCCAGGACACGCTCGCCGAGTTGAGTATCGGCTCCGGCCTCTCGCTCGCGGCCGGCGTGCTGGCGCTCGGCAGTCACAGCCACGCCGAATCCGACGTGGCGGGTCTCATGACCGATCTGGCCATGCGGCCACTCAAAGGACCTGGCTTTGCGCCTTCTCGCACAGCCGTCATCAACTCCTCCGGAGCGATCGACGCCGCGATTGGAAACGCCGGCGACTGCGTGCTTGTGGACGGCTCCTCCGCGGCGAAGGCTGACGCGAGCCATACCCACGTCGCATCGGACATTGTTTCCGGCGCGCTGGCATTGGCGCGTGGCGGCACAGGCGCGGATCTTTCGGCAAGCGGCCCGGGCTTCCTGAGGCAGACGGCCGCAGGGGCGGCCGTGACCGTCGCAGTGCTCCAGGCGAGCGATCTGCCCTCGCACACGCACGCGTCGGCGGAAATCGGCGACGCCACTCCAAACGCGACGGCGAGCACAGTGGTGCTGCGCGATGCATCGGGCGGAGCCAGCTTCGCCTATGCCGCCGCCAACAACCTCTGGGCGTACCTCGACTCGCATTTCCAGTCCGTCGAGTGCGGCGCCTACGGGACCGTGGGTGGCGCGTTCGAGAACATGGCGAAGTACTCCGAGGACTTCTCGGTGGCGACCTGGGACAAGAACGGCGGCTCGTGCTCGGTGACCGCGAACGCAGCCAGCGCGCCCGACGGCAACATGACGGGTGACCGAGTCACTGCCGTCACCGCCACGCCCATCATCCAGCAGCAGATCGCAGGCCTCGTCTCTGGTGGCCAGTACACGTTCTACATCTGGGCCCGCGTTGAATCCGGAACGCGCAAGGTCTCGATCGCCATCGTGGATAATCCATATGCCGCGTACCTCGCTGGCCCAACACAGATCACGCTCACGACCACGTGGCAACGCTTTAGGGTCACCGGGACGCTAGCCGCAGGCCAGACCGGCTTGTGGATAGTCGTGCGCCAGTTCGACGGCAATGGTGACGACTGGACCAGCGGCTCGATCCTGCTCTGGGGCGCGTGCCTCCAGCAGGGCAACGACCCGAAGAAAGGGTACGCCCGCACATGGGGCTACCAGGCCGCACCGGTTGCGGCCGGAGTTGCATGCGGCCCGCTGCTGGTCGCGGCGAAGGACAGCGCAGAGTCGCCGTTCCGCGTCGCGGGGCCCGGATCGAACCTCGCCGACCACACGCTCTTGCAAGTCACACCCGCCGGCGAGCTCGTCATCGCCGGCGGTACCGGTAACGGCTACCGCTTCGCCGAACTGATGGGCGCGTCGAACCCCAGCGGCTGGTCCGGAGTAATCAAGGTCAAGAATCCCGCCGGGGTCACCGCGGGTTACATTCTCTTGTACTCGAATCCTTAGGTTCCGCAAGCGTTGTAAAGTAGTTGAAACAAAATGGATGGCACACGTTTCGAGTACGTTCTCCCAAACACCTCGGAGATGAATCGTGGAGGGCGAGGAGGCGTACTGCAGCGGTGGACTCTTGCGCAGTCGCTTGGCTGCGCACTGGGCGAAGTTCCCGCCGACTACGTCAAGA
>CAYSBM010000387.1:3434-3698 GCA_964429095.1 uncultured Solibacteraceae bacterium
GTGCGCTTAAACTGCTGTATCGTTCCGATCCGGTTACGAGCGGGTGCAAGGTCGTCTTCCACACCGAGCCGGAACTGACCGTGCCGGGACAGCTACGTTGGTTTGATCGAATCTGGGTCCGGAAGTTCATCGAGATGCAGATCGGCCTCGCGGAGCACCTGGGAGTAGTACCCTTCGCGATCGAAATACATCCTGGCAACCGCCCTAACAGCGTTGCCGATGTCCTCGACGGGGCGGTAAACATACTCGAAGCGTTCGGCAAGA
>CAYSBM010000388.1:0-1654 GCA_964429095.1 uncultured Solibacteraceae bacterium
GACGGCCTGCGTGGGCTGGCGCGCGCGCCGCAAGGCATGCCGGTGCCGAGACAGGCCGCAAGGACCCGGCAGCCTAACGTTTATAAGGTGGATTTTCCAATTAAGCCGGGCGAGACCAGCCTGGACTGGGCCTACACAATCCCTCTGGCGGAGCCGGCGGTATTTGAGGGGAGACTTCTACATAGCGGCGGCGTTCTGCGGCTTGTGACGCCTCCGGGCGTCACGCTCACCGGAGACAACGTGAAACTCATCGGCGAGGAACCGCAGTCCAAGGCGCAGATTTACGCTGCCCAGGGGCCGGATTACCGCGTGCGGATTGAGGGTACGGGCCAGTTGCGTGCGGGAGCACAGGCGCCGGAAGACCAGCAGGAAGAAGAGTCCGGACCGGCGATCACCCAGATCTTGCCGCCGGTTTACGAGAAGATGGCCTGGACTCTGGGGCTGGCGGGCGCGATTCTGGCATTGGGTTTCGCCATGCTGTACCGGAGGGAGCCGCCGCGCGGCGTTGCTCAAAAGGGCAAGATCAAGTAAATGACCGCCGTCAGCGTGGAGGGCGTCTGGAAGTTTTACGGCGATTTCCCCGCCTTGCGTGACGTGAGCTTCGAGATTGCGCCCGGGCAATGTCTCGCGCTGCTGGGGCGCAACGGCGCGGGCAAGACCACGCTGCTACGAGTTCTGGCCGGGTTAGGACGTGCCTCGCGCGGACGGGTGAGGGTGTTCGGCGAAGATCCGCGCACCGAGGCGGCGCGGGCGCGCATCGGAATCCTGGGCCACGGCATAGCGGTATATGACGAACTTTCGGCGTTGGAGAACCTGAAACTGTTTGCGCGCCTGCACGGGGTGCCTGAAGGGGCGCGTAAGGCCCTCGAGTGGCTGGAGCGCACAGAACTGGCGCGGGTAAGAGACGCGCGGGTGCGCGAATTCTCGCGCGGAATGCGGCAGCGGCTAGCCGTGGCGCGAGCGTTCTTGCACTCGCCTGACCTGCTGATTCTCGACGAACCGTTCACGGCGCTGGACGACCGGGCTATCAGCATGCTGCAAGGCCTGCTACGCCAAGCGCTGGCCGAAGGGCGCACGGTGGTCATGTCCACGCACCAGTTACGCGAAGCGCTGGAACTGGCCACCGCCACGGCGCTAATGGTGCGGGGGCATTTGGCGCACCGGGGACCCCGCACCGCCGAGATGCTGGCCGATCCCGGCTGGCTTTACCGGACTTACGGAGAAGCATGATGCGCTGGTTGCGGCAGGCATACGCAGTGGCGGCCAAAGACTTGCGCAGTGAGATCCGCACTAAGGAAGCCTTGAACGCTTCGCTGGCTTTCTCGCTGGTGATCCTGCTGCTGTTCAGTTTCGCCTTCGATCCGGGTGCGGAACAGACCCGTGAAATGTCCGGCGGGCTGTTGTGGTTGGTGTTCGCCTTCGCGGGCGCACTCATCCTAAACCGCAGCTTCGCGCGCGAGCTGGAGAATGATTGCCTGGATGCTTTGATTGCCGCGCCGATTTCCGGGGCGGCGCTTTTTCTGGGCAAGGCCTGGGCCAATCTGCTGCTGCTTTTGGCGGTGGAGTTGCTTTCGCTGCCGGTCTTCGGCGTCTTTTACAACGTGAGATGGACAGCCCAATGGCCGTCTCGTCTCCTGATACTGCTCAGGGGCAC
>CAYSBM010000388.1:1664-3697 GCA_964429095.1 uncultured Solibacteraceae bacterium
CCCTGATGGCGTCCATACAGGTTACCACAGGGCTTATCCATGGTCAGCCCCTCCAAGGGGCTATGATCGATTGGTTGAAGTTGCTGGCCGGCTTCGATGTCATTTACACTGCGCTCGGACTAGCCCTGGCCGAGACGGTGCTAGTGGGGTGAATATGCGTCCACGTCTGTTGCTAATTTTGACCGCTGTGGCGGCGGTTCTGCTGGTGAGGAATCTGTTTGTGATCTTGTTGCGGTTGCCGGACGAAGCCCAACAGGGCGCCATTTATCGCATCATTTTCTATCACGTGCCGGCGGCGTGGACCGCTTTCTTGGGCTTCTTCGTGGCGCTGGCAGCCAGCGTGGCGTACCTGACGGCCAGGAGACTGAAGGCCGACGCCGTAGCGGTGGCGGCCACGGAAGTTTCACTGGTTTTTGCGGTGGCGAACCTGATCACGGGGATGTTTTGGGGGCGCATCATCTGGGGCATCTGGTGGACCTGGGACCCAAGTCTGACCTCGATGCTGGTGTTCGTGCTGCTTTATGCGGGCTACCTGATGCTGCGCGGGGCGATCGAAGACCCCACGGCGCGCGCGCGCGCTTCCGCCGTTCTTTCGATTTTCGCCTTCGTCGACGTGCCCATCGTGTTCTTCTCGGTAAAGTGGTGGCGCACACAGCATCCGGCGCCGGTGGTCTACGGCGGCGGATCGATGGATCCGGACATGTGGCGCATGCTTTTTCTAAACTGGGCGCCGCTGTTGCTGCTCTGGGTGGTGCTGATCGCGCTGCGCATGAAGCAGGAAGAAACACGGCGTGAGTTGGATGCTTTGCGGCGCCACGCGCACACGCTGTGAACGCATGCTCAGAATCTTGCTTTGAGACCGACGCGCAGAATGCGCGGAGAGCCCGGAGATATGTTGTAGTTCCCGTCAGCATTCAGGTAATAGCGGGCATTCATGAGATTTTCGCAGTTTGCCTGGAGATGTACTTTTTCCGTTTTTCAAAAAACCACGGCCGCGTCCGCACGCGTGTAATTCGGAAGGATGACGGTGTTATCGACGGCGGCGAACATATCCGAACGGCTCAGGATACCCAGCCCGGCTCCCAACCGCGGGACGATCTGATAACGGTTCCATAACGAGAAAGTGTGGCGGGGCGTTTGCGCAGCTTGCGCACCGGCGCGAGCCGATACGGTGGCGCGGCTGACAAAGGCGTCCTGGCAGGCATAGCTCGCGGCGATCTGCCAGGCGCGAGCGACGTTTCCGAATGCGGAGACCTCCAGGCCGTTGGTGCGCTGGCTGCCGGTTTGCACGATACGCGTAGGATCGCTGGGATCGACCGACCGGCTATTGGTGCGGTCCAGCCGGTAGGCGGCCACGGAGATCGCCAAGCCGCCGCGCGGATTCCACTTCAGGCCCAATTCATGGTTGGTGAATTTCTCCGGTTTCATCTGCTCGGTGATGGCGGTCAAAGACGCGAATTGATCTCCGGAGCTTGGCAAGTGGGAGACACTGTAGCTGCCATAGAGCGAAAGGGATGCGGTGGCCCTGAATATCAGCCCGGCCCGAGGAGATAAGAGATAGTCGGTGCGGCGGCGGTGCTCACCGTTCCGGTTGTTGCGGTACTGCATGTCGAAGAGGTCAATACGGAGGCCGCCAACCGCCTGGAACTTGGGAGATAGTTCCACCTGATCCTGCACATAAGCTGCGCCGAGATTGACTTTGACGCGGTTGTTGGCGTCCGTGGCGCTTTGATGGAAGGTCGCCGGAACACGAACGACCGGGCTGTCGAAGGGGACCAGCACGGCCAGCAGCGGATGACGGAAGCGCCCGGGCGCGGCCGTGTAAACCAGATCCGCCTGATTGAACCCGTTAAACCGCCAAGCGGCGTTGTTATAGGCCGACACAGCCACCATGGTCCTGTCGGCTGTGGGCGCGCCAGGCACGTAATTCTGGTAGCGGCGGTCATAGGCGGCAAAGTGGGCGTGATTACGGATGCTCACCGGACCTGCAACATGTTCCAATAAGATTGAGCCGAGATTGACGTGGGCCTGGG
>CAYSBM010000389.1:0-3696 GCA_964429095.1 uncultured Solibacteraceae bacterium
ATCCGCCCATCCAGGTTTAGAACTATGTGGCGGCGGCCACCACGATAATGACGGCGTCTATGGGCCAGCCCGTCATTCTTGTGATCGTGCGCCCCAGTACGTAAACCACGAAGCCCATCTTGGAAAAATGCGCCAAAGTGAAGGCGAGGGAAGCGTAGACGCGGGTGGGACGCCCAAAGCGGCGGCCGAAATACTCGTAGGCGCTCATGCCCACGGCTTCCCGGTAGAAGGTGTTGATCTCCGCGCCCACCAGACCTAGCACGGCCACCAGCATAAAGCCGGGTACCAGAAGCGACCAGTCCTTGGCGTATGCCGATCCCGGGTAAGCAACAAACGTCACGCTGCTAATCAGCGTGGCCAGCAGCGAGAACCCCATGGCCCAGGCAGGCACCGAACGCTTGGCGACAAAGTAGGTTTCCGTGGAAGTCTGGCGGCGCGAGAATCGTACGCCGACTCCCACCAGTACGGCCATATACGCAGCAACAATCGCCAGGTCGAACCAGCGCAAACTGGAACTCATCCCGATTTCGAAGCGGAGCAGCCCCGAGTATAACCGGCTTCGCACACCGCTTGCAATGCCGGTGCAGCGAGGAAAGAATCGGACTTGGTGAGAATGCGGGCGCTGGCCGACGACGCCACGGGCGCGCTCGAAACAGGAGCACGGATGGCCGCGGCCGTAGGGCCGTTGCCGGTCTGGCTGGCGAGTGAACCACCCGCGCCGGCGCGTTTCGCAAAGCCGGGTTGTCTGGTGATCGACACCGAGACGCGGCATTTGGCGCCCGAGCTGGCCGCCAGCCGCATCCGTCAGGCGGCGCTTCCCGGCGTCGCCGCAGTGTACAAGAAGACTGATTCCACTCTGCGAGGAAACATCGCGGCCGAATTCCGGGCGCTCATGGAGGTGTGGCCCGGGCGGCCGCTGGTTTACGTTCCCGCCTATCCCGAGCTGGGACGAACGGTCGTAAATGGAGAACTGCTGGTAAACGGCCGGCCGCTCAGAGAAACACCGTTCGCCAGGGACCCATTGGACCCCGCTTCCGAAGGCCTTATTCCCGCGCTGCTCGGCAACTGCGGCGTCCCGGTGAGTGTGGTGCGCCGGCCCGCCGAACTGGGGGCCGCGATCGACAAAGGCGGGATTCTCGTCTGCGACGGATCGCAGAACGCCGATCTGGAGGCGATAGCCGAAGCGTTGCGGGCAGCGCCGTCAACCGTCCTCGCCGCCGGTCCGGCGGCTTTTTCAGGATACTGGGCGCGGGCGCTTTCGCCAGCTATGCCTGGTATGCCAAGTGAGCCACGCATCTCGCACTGCCTGGTCGTGAACGGCAGCCGCCACCCCGCCAGCAGGGAACAGGTTCGTTGGGCGCAACAACAAGGCTGGCGCGTGGTTGTGTGGCGGGGGCCGCAAACCGGGCTAGCCGGCGCGGAGCCCTGGACTGTGATCACGACGCCGGACGAATCTCTGGACAAGCCTGCTGTGGTGGCCCGCGAGCTAGCCCGCGCGGTGAGCCAGGCGCACTTCGATACTCTGGTGGTGTTCGGCGGCGACACCGTGTACGCGTTGTGCGCGGCGCTTGGAATTGAAATGGTCACGGCATGCCGCGAATTGACGCCCGGCGTGCCGCTGTCTTGCACAGACCGTCTCACGTTGATTACCAAGGCGGGCGGATTCGGAGCGCAAGACGTATTGGGTACAATTCGCGCGGCTTTGGGGAGGCGCTTATGATTGTCGGCATTACGATGGGCGATTCCAGCGGAGTGGGGCCGGAGATCTTGCTGCACGCTTTCCGGAAGCAGGAGTTGCCGTCCGCTTTCGTAGTTTACGGCGATCTGGCGGTGTTGGCCGAGTGCAGCCGCCGCTTGGGCTACGGCGTCCCTCTGCGCGTGGCCGAATCCCCTCGGGACTGGCGCGAAGGCGCGTTGAACGTCATCGATCTGGAGCTGATGCGCAAGGACGATCTCACCATAGGGAAGGTGAACGCCAAATCCGGCGCCGCGGCGCGCGCATATGCCGTTGCGGCGGCCCGGGCCGCTCTGGTCGGCGAGATCGCCGCCATGGTCACGCTGCCGGTGAACAAGGAAGCCACGCGGCTTTCCGACGCCAGCTTCACCGGCCACACGGAGCTGCTTGGTTCGCTCTGCGGCGCGCGCGAGGCGGCCATGATGCTGGTCTGCGAATCCTTGGCCGTCGCCCACGTCAGCACGCACTGTTCATTGCGCGCGGCCATTGAACGGGTGAAGAAGGAGCGTGTCGAACGAGTCATCGAGTTGACCGCGGAAGCTGTGGCCCGGCTGAAGCCCTCGCCGCGCATTGCCGTAGCGGGCTTGAATCCGCACGCCGGCGAAAACGGCCTATTCGGCCGCGAGGAGATCGAAGAGATCCGTCCTGCCATCGAAGCGGCGCGCGGGAGAGGATGTCCTGTGGAGGGGCCGTTTCCTCCGGATACGCTGTTCTACATGGCTGTGCGCCAAAGCAGGTTCGACGCCGTAGTTTGCATGTATCACGACCAGGGACACGTGCCGCTGAAGCTCGTGGATTTCGAAGGCGGCGTGAATGTGACTTTGGGCCTGCCGATCGTGCGCACCTCAGTGGATCACGGCACAGCCTTCGATATCGCATGGCAGGGGACCGCGTCTACGCGAAGTCTGGCCGCCGCCTTCCGGCTGGCGCTGCGGCTGGCGGGAGGGGCAAAATGATTTCCGCGAACCGTGGGATTATTGGACTGATCGGCCTGGGGTTGCTCGGCCAGGCGATCGCGGAATGTTTGACGGGGGCGGGCTATTCTGTCTACGGCTACGACATCCGGCCGGAGTGCGGCGGAGCCGCGGCTTCAGCAGCCGATGTGGCCCGGCATGCCGAGACTATCTTGCTCAGCCTGCCGGATTCGGAGGTCTCCACGGCGGTGGTGCGCGAGATGGAACCATACCTCGCCGTGGGCGCCACCATCATCGACCCCACCACCGGCGACGCGGACCAAATTCAAGCGCTGGCGGCGCGGCTCGCGCAAGCAGGCGTACGGTATCTGGATGCGACCGTGGGCGGGTCGAGCAAACTCGTGCGTGAACAGGCAGCGATCGTCATGGTGGGAGGCGACGAGGCGGCCTTCGAACAATCCCGCGGTTTGCTGGAGTGCTTTGCCCGGCGCGTCTTCTACATGGGACCGCCCTCCAGCGGGGCGCGCATGAAGCTGGTCTTCAATCTGGTGCTCGGGTTGCACCGCGCTGTGTTGGCCGAGGCGCTCAGCTTCGCCGCCAGCTATGGCGTGGATCCGGCCGGGGCGCTGGAAGTTCTGAAAGCGGGAGCGGCGTACTCGAAGGTGATGGATATCAAAGGGACCAAGATGCTGGCTGGAGACTTCACGCCCGAAGCGCGGCTTTCCCAACATTTGAAAGACGTGCGCTTGATCCTGGCCGCTGCCGAACGTTGCCGCGCTAGAGTGCCGCTGTCGGAGGTTCACGCCGAGTTGCTGGAGGAGGCCGAAAGCGCCGGCTACGGTGCGATGGACAACAGCGCGGTGATCAAGGCTTTTCAACCTCAGTGAGAACCACCCCTGCACCTGATGGCGGCTGGGGCGGCGCTCATCGCCGGCGTCCGCCGCCCGCGCACAAAGCTGATTTCAGCAAGACCGGGATCTATGTTGCCCGCATTATGTGCGATTGCGGGCAGACTCTCCCAGCGAGTGCAGTTTCATGAGATTGGTT
>CAYSBM010000390.1:0-1437 GCA_964429095.1 uncultured Solibacteraceae bacterium
CCGGTCCCATAATGCGGGCCGACAGATGCCCGGTACCCATTATCAACGGCAGAGCACCCCTTTTGAGTAGACACAGGCTATTCACGATGCCCCAATCCATGATCACCTGCCGGTGCGTCTTCATGGTCTCCAGGTAATCGGCCAGCGGATAAATGGCGTCGGTCCACACGGTGCCGAACTGCCTGAGCCTGATTTGCTTGCCGTACTGGCCGAGGACTGCGAGATTAGAAAGCACTAGCAGCGCCGTCACCACTGCTGCCGCGGTATGGCAGCCCCGATTCAGACGCCGGGAGATCCCGGCCAGGCTCACAGCCACCAGCATGTGAGGCATGGGCCACAACAGAACTGTGTGGTGCGCCGAGCCGCCCCCTCCGGAGAGGACCATTACGAACCATGCAACGGCGACGAATACCGCGGCAAACACCATGGGCGGTCGGGCCGCGGTTCGCCACAGCAGCGGCAGTACCAGCAAGCAAGCGGCTACCGCCCAAGGCATCAGACTCTGCCGGCTCAAAACAAAGCCGGTCTCCGGCGGCCGGACCAGGTAACCGAACAGCGCAGAACCATCCAGGGAATGAGCCAGAGTTGGCAACCGCGCACTGAAGGACGCACCCGCTTGCGCGTAATTTTCCCTTACCGTTTGCAGGGGGCGCGCCAGATTGTAGATGATCAGCGGCATGGCGCCCAGCATGAACCATGCCGCTGCAAAGCCGAAGCGGCCCAGAGAAAACCGCTGGCGCAGCGCCGACCGGCAAGCTACAAAGACGGCCAGCGTCAGCCCGGTGAGCGACCACCCGAAGACAGCGTTGTCCCACAAGCCCACTCCCAGGCAGAAGGCGCCGGCGGCCAGAAACTTTATCGCGCCACTCTCATGAAAACGCACCCCCAGTAGCATGGCGGCAACCAGCAGGAGGTGCTGGAGAGCCACCGGGCCCCAGTCAAAGCAGTTGGTGAGCAGAAATAGGCTGTCGGTGGCAAGCAGCGCTGCTCCTGCTACGGCGGCCTCTCTTCCCGCGACCCTCATCAGGAGAAGGTAAAAAAGCCAGACGGTTGCGGCCCCAGCTACGACCACTGGTAGGCGCACCGACCAAGCTGAGGGGGGCCACAGCCGGAACACCCCGGCATACACCCAGGCCTTCACTGCTCCCACATAGCTCATCACCATCAAAGGAATCCTGCGTCCGAGCACATGCACCTCGTAGGCCATCCCCGGTTGCCCAAAAATGGCCGGAGCAAACAGCGCCTCATCGTTTTGAATTCCAGGGTAAGGAAGGAGCGCGCAGCCCGCCGCGATAAAGAACAGAACGCAGAGTGCGGCGGCAATCCCGGCCAGGCGGTTGACGCCCGGCCGTAGCGGCAACTGCTCACAGCGCATATTCGCCTTAGATTAACATGCACGTTCCCGAGCGGAAGAGCGGCCCGGAGAGGCTGTGCTAC
>CAYSBM010000390.1:1447-1735 GCA_964429095.1 uncultured Solibacteraceae bacterium
TGCCTAACTGCCGTATTCAATATGGCCCTCGCGATTGTGGTCCCGGCATTCCGTCCCGTGGAATCGTTGCCGCAATTGGTGTCGCATCTGGCCCGGATGCCCTTTGCGCGAATCGTGATTGTCGATGACGGCAGCGGACCGTCCTGCGAGCAGGTGTTCGCGGCTTGCGCGCAGATGCCCCGGGTGGAGGTATTGCACCACACCGAAAACCTGGGCAAAGGCGCGGCCCTGAAGACCGGGATCCGCCATGTGCTCACAGTGCCGCCGGATATCGCTGGCGGGTGTCGC
>CAYSBM010000390.1:1768-3687 GCA_964429095.1 uncultured Solibacteraceae bacterium
AACCTGGCCGCGAGGGTCGTGGTGCGGTGGGTGGTGGGCTACAACCTGAAAGATACGCAGACCGGCTTGCGCGGAATCCCCCGCTTGCTGCTTGAGCCCTTGTTGCGCATCGGGTCCAACGGCTATGAATTCGAACTCGACATGCTGATCGCGGCCAAGCACCGAGGCTGCCCCATTAAAGAAGTGGAGATCGCGGCCAAGTACGAGCCCGGCAACCCGCCCTCCCATTTCAATCCACTGTTTGACTCCATGCGGGTGTGGTTTGTGCTGGTCCGGTTCACCCTGCTCAGCCTGGCCACCGCCGTTCTAGACAACCTGGTGTTTCTGGCCGCATTTTCCGCCTCCGGCAGCATTGTGAAATCGCAGGTTGCCGGCCGCGCGGCGGCGGCGCTGGCCGACTACACCGCGGCGCGGCGGGCCGTGTTCCTGTCGCGGGCCCCGCACCGAGCGCTGCTGCCCCGCTACCTGCTGCTAGTGGCGGTTAGCGGCGCGGCCTCCTACGCGCTGATTGTCTTGATGCGTTCTTGGTTTGCCTACCCCGCGCCTTTGATCAAAATGGCAGCCGAATCGTTGCTGTTCTTGGCGAATTTTCTTATCCAGCGCGAGTTCGTGTTCCGTCACGAAAACGTTCCGGCGGCGACCGATTGGGGCGATTATTACGAAAGCACGCCTTTCACCGCAAGAATCACTCGGCGCTATACGGCCGTGGTGCTGGCGTCTGCGTTGAAGCGGTTTGCCGGGGATCGCATTCAATCCATAGTGGAACTCGGCGGTGGCAACAGTTGTTTTTTCGACACGATTTGCCGCCATTTCGATCCCCAGGTGTACCACGTGGTGGACACCAACGTGCGCGGACTCGAATTGCTGCGCCAGCGCGCCGGCGGCGATCCGCGCTTGCGCCTGCACCGCCACGACGTCACCCAACCTGGGCTGGACCTGCTCGCCGACGCCGCTTTTAGCGCCGGTTTAGTCGAACATTTCGACCGCGAGGGGACGCGGAAAGCAGTGGAGGCGCACCTACGGGCAGTACGGCCCGGCGGATATGCCATCATTTCAGCGCCCACGCCGACCTGGCTTTACCGCACCGCGCGAGACATCTGCGAACTGCTCGGCATCTGGCGTTTTCCCGACGAGCGCCCTCTAGCGGCCGATGAGATCCGCGCCTCGGTTTCCCGCCAGGGCGAGATCGTTTTTGAAAAGATCCTTTGGCCGCTGGTGTTCACGCAGCTTATGGTAGTCGTTCGAAAGCGCGCCCCCGGGCAGGTGTTTCTTACAACATGATCTATCGCGCCGCCTTTTGGCTGATATTCGTTTTGCTTGTGTCATTGTTTGTGTATGGCCTCGCCGCCGAGCGGCTGTTTGAGCAGCAGATCTGGGCGCCCGAGGGATTGTCTCGGCTGGCATGGTTCGGCGGCGCGTACACCTTATGGACCGTAGCCCTCTTGCTCTTGCGGAGGAGTTGGTTTGTCCCGGCGACATTGGCGGCGGCGCGCGCGGGCGCCGTAATGGTTGCCGGCATACAGGCGCCGCGGGGGGTTCTGGTTGGGTTCGACACGGCATGGGCGCGCGGCAGATGGTGCGCTTTGGAAGGGGCGCTGGCGTTGCTTGCCGGCTTGGCCGCCGTTGCTTTCTTGACCGGCATAGCGGTGCTGCTGCCCATAAATTATCCTCTGGTTTACGCCGTCGCGTTGCTCATCCCGCTGGTGCGCGAACGGCGAAACTTGCTGAGCATTCCCTGTAAAGCCGGCCAGTGGCTGTCTGCGGCAGGCATGCCGGTTGCAGGCTTGACCGGCGCCGCGGTGTTGGGCTTCATCGTATTGATGCATCTGGCGGTGGTTCTAGGCCCGGAGGTAAGCGCCGACGGCTTGGCCATGCATCTGGCCGTCCCCACTTCCATTTATTACCACCACCAGTGGACA
>CAYSBM010000391.1:0-3678 GCA_964429095.1 uncultured Solibacteraceae bacterium
ATTCATCTTCCACACCCCACACCAGCCATTGCGCAGACGAAGTATTCACCGGTAACTTTGTTGTAGGCGCCCAAGTGCGGCCTGCCCCAGCCGGACTTGTCTGTACGGCGGTTGTCTGCGCGAACTCGCCTTTGCCCAGGCAGTTCCTGACGAAATCTCCTCTGCACCAAAGTTGACGGCCGAAAGGGACCAGTCCTGCTGACGGGATAGGGTTGTCCGAGGCGTTCGTAATTTGCAACCACTACTTCTGTTCGGGTGTGCCGTGCAGCCTTATAAGTACGAGGACGCACCGCGTCTCTTTCTTGTGCCTGAACTCGACTATGGCCCCATTCTCACGCTCCCTTGCATCCGTCCAATCTCGATGAAGACCGCGTCTGCCCACGATGAAGCGTATTCTCTAGCGCTGATTTCCTTTTCACGCGTAGGTGGTCAGCACGAACGCCACCAATGGAAAGGGGAGTCTTGGCATGGATCCTGAGCTACGCTGGGAACAAACAACCTTTGCCGGCGTCCGCGGGCGTCTCCATGTAGTACACGTTCGGCGCGCCGTGGAGGCTGGAACACCATACCAAATACTTCCCATCCGAACTGAAATTGGCGTGGGCATGCGGCGTGGTGCGATCCAGCTTGCCGCGATACGCCAGGGGAACCAGCACGCCGATGTTGCCCATGGGGTGTATCAAGGATAGATATGGAAAGTCCATGTTGCCGTCAGCCACCATGTAACGGCCGTCCTCGCTGGCGCTGCTGTGGCCGGTGGGCGCGGTCAGCGTCCATTCGCGCATATTTGTGCCATCCTTAATCACCCGCCCGACCCACTGCCGCCCGTTGTAGCTGCCGTGATAACCTACGGCGGCGCCATGTTCGGTCCAATATTCATGCCCCACGGCGATCTCCGGCGTCTCCTCCACTCGGATTTTGTTGAGTTTGCCGGTCTTGGCGTGGACGGTCCACATCCGCTGAGCGACGACGCTCCAACCACCCTCGTGGCAGAACAGGATGGTGTCGGGGTCGCCTGGATTCACGAGCACGTGCGAAATCCAGTAATTCTCCTCGTAAATCCTTTCCGAACCGGAGCCATTTGTGCGCACCCGGATCAGCTGTGAGTGATGGGTTTGGAGCGGACTGATGGGCTTATCCAGCGGCCGGGTAATGCCGAAGACGGCGTAACGGCCTTCATCGTCCACTGATAGCGAGTCCGAGCGGTAGCCCTCAGGCACTTGGTAAATCTTGCGAGTTTCCAGGGTCTCGATGTTTAACCACCAGACAGCGTTGTTGTCGGCGTAGCAAATGGAGTTCGCCCGCGGGCAGACGGTGGCGTAGCCCACGCCAGTCTGAGATTCGGTAAGTTGGCGCAAACGGCCGGTTTTCATGTCCATCAGAACCAGTTCGCCTTTGCCGGTGCGCGCGGACACGAATACCAAACCGCGGTTGCCTGTGGTGAAGCTCTGGCAGGTGAAGTACAAGTTGTAGTTGTCCTTGTAAGTAGTGGCCTGCCAAACCTCGCGGCCAGTGACCTCATCTTTGTATTTGCGCCGCTCGGCTGGAGACCAAGCTCCGCGCCCTGCCGGTGTTGCCGGCACGGCTAGCGCGCCTAAGAATTCTCTGCGTCTCAATGTCAAAATTCACCTCAATGCAATGCAGAAAAAGGGGCTGTCACAAGACAGCCCCAGAACAACCTCTGAAGGCGGGTGTGGTCAGCGCCCAAGTTCAGAATGTTAGCTTCGCGCCAAGTTGGATCAGGCGGGGCGAGTTGGCCTGACTCGTTGACTTGCCCCACAGTACGTTGGTCGGATTCCAGGCCATGTTCGGGTCGCCGGGGACAAAACGGTTGAAAGCGTTCTGCGATTCCGCCTTAATTTGAAACTTGACCCGTTCCATAATGTCGAACGACTTGAAAATCGCCAAATTTTCGTTTCGAGAGGCGAATCCCCGCAGGTCATGCAGGATGTACTCCGAAGTGCCGATGGTGTAGCCCTGCACCTGGCTCCAGGCGTCCCGGTTAGCGTATACCGAGACTCCCTGTTCCCACTTGCCGGTCTTTGGCAGGCCGCGGGCAACGCCTGCCACCGCGTTGGGGGTCACTATGCGGTTCTCGCCGACCCCGCCTGCGGGTATCACGTTGTAATTGCCGCTGATGGCCAACGGATAGCCACTCGCGTAGGACAGCACGCCGTTGATCTGCCAGCCGCCAAATATGTACTGGGAGATGCCCTTGCTTTTCAGCCAGGGTTTGTCCGGACCGAACGGTAGTTCATAGAGGAACGACATGCTTACCACGTGTGTGCGATCGTCTGGCGCGAGCGTCTTGTCCAGCCGCTTGTTGTAACTGTCGCGCGCCGTCACCGAGCCATAGGCAGGTCTAAGAAGCTGCGAACTGGAGTCCGTCAGCATCTTCGAGAGTGTGTAAGAACCCAGGAAGGACAATCCGTCAGAGAAGCGCTTCTGGAGCTTGAACTGGGCCGAGTGATAGGTCGACATGCCGTCGGCGACGTTCGGTGTGAACCGCCCGTACTGCGGGAGCATGACCAGCGCTTGCGCCAGAATGGTGGAACGGAAGCTAGGATACGGCGGTCCGAAGCCAGCAGCGGCCACTGCCGGATCGCGGATGTTCTTGGTCAGCAGATCGCCCAGATACCAATACTTGCCGGCCAATTGTTTGCCTTGAAAGCGAAGGCTGGGCAGACGGGTTCCCTTGTTGCCCACATAATCGGCTTCCAGAACAATATTGCCGCGAAGTTGCTTTTGGAACCCGAAATTCCAGCTCTGGATGTACGCGCTCTTACCCAAATCGCGGGTGATTGCACTGAGGCTGGTGGAGGTGTCCACCCCGAAAGAAGGATCCAGGAACGGCGGCATCTGAAAGTCTATTACGAACGGTTTGTCCAGATTCCACCGGGATTCCCAGGTGTTCGCAGCGGCGGCCGTGACGTTGGTGGAGTAGCCAGCCGTGGAACCGCGGAAGCCGTTGCCCAGGCCGAAACCTGCGTTGTAGAAGATGCCATAAGCGACTCGCATCACGGTATCTTTCGGCAGCCGGTAGGCGATGCCCAGACGCGGCCCAAATTCACGCCAACTGGTGTCCATAAAGGATTTCTGGCCGGTTTCCTTGTACCACTGGGGACCGAAAATGAGCACCCCTGGTAGATTGCCGGCGGCCGGATTGGGCCGGTTCATATCCACGGTGGACATGGCCAAATTCACGTCATAGAAAGGACGGGGAATCTCCCAACGCAGACCCAAATTCACGGTTAGATTGGGCGTCACTTTCCAGTCGTCCTGAATGTAGCTCATGTACTGGCCCCACCGCGGACCATTGGTGATGTCGTTCACGAAGAACCCGGTCTGGTAGACCTCTCCCAGCAGAAAGCTGGCCCAACCGATCCCCGTTGAGCCCAGTGCGGCCGCGTTAGGTTGCGCCGTGGCCCCGTTCGTAATCACCGAACTCGGGCCGTTGCCGGGGTTGACGCTGTTGTTCTGCAATCGCCGTACCTCGAAGCCCAGCTTGATGTTATGCTTGCCCTTGCTCCAGGAGAACGAATCGATCAGGCTGTAGGTGTTGTCGAAGGTCGAAAAGCCCCCACCGCCGCCGAACGAGCCGATTCCGGAGACGTTGAAACTTGGGAAGCCCCACAGTGCGCCAGTGTAAGCCCCGGTGTAGCCGCGCTGCTAGTAATA
>CAYSBM010000392.1:0-3671 GCA_964429095.1 uncultured Solibacteraceae bacterium
AAACGGTGCCCGAAAGCGCCACGAAGCGCTCAGGGTCCACCACGCCGTTGAGCGCCTTGCTCAGCTTGTCCCACGCCGAACGGTCCCGGAAGAACGCCTGAGTGATGCAGACCGTGCGCCCGTCGTAGTCGCCGTCCACGAACCACGCCGCCCCCTTTGCCGCCCCCGTGTCCACAATGTTGTTGGTCACCGGGTCGTAGATGTCCACGCCCTGCATCTCAATGCGGTACATCCCGTCCTTGTCCGGCCCCTGCAATTCGGTCCGCGGCCGGCCGAACACCGTGAAGAGCTGGCTACCCGGCTGCTCCTTTAGCAAGCCATTCATGCCGGGATTCACATCCGGACGGATGTGCGCGATATGAATGCGCAGCCGCGGGTGGCCTTCCTCGATGGCCGCCTGCGCCGGCCCGTCGAAGCTGAAGCCGGCGAACACCAGATCGTCATACCGCCGCGCCGCCGGGCGGATCACCTCCTCCACCATCTTCGCGGTAATCGGCCCATACTGCGGACCGAACACCACGCCCACCGTGGCGGCGCCGTTGGGGTCATCGTCGGTTTCGCCTTCGTTCACCCAGCGCCCCTCAGCATGAATCCCGCCGGAACGCCCTTCCGCGTAAATCGGCTCCAGCCGCGTGAACTTCCGCTGCTTGTTGTCCGGGAAGCGCACGCCGTCCATCCGCAGCAGATCCACCATCTTGCTCAGGTAGGCTTCCACGTTCTGCGGCGACTCGCCCATCTGGACCTCGCGCACCACAAACGTGGTCTCCAGTGGATCCGGCTCGCCGGCGAATTGCCCTGTCTCGACCTCGATCGCGTCGCCCAGCGACATCTCCGGCGGTTGCACCGCCTCCACCGTGAAGGGTCCGCTCACCCGCGTGATCTTGCGGTCGATCTCAGGCTGATCGACGAGCTCTTCCTGATCTGCGTTGGCCGCGATGCAGGCATTGACCTCGTCCATCTTCGCCCGCCAGGCGGCGCGGTAGTTTTCCACCGCCCGTTTCAGCGCCACCGGCCAATCCGGATCCGTGTCGAACGGGACCTCCCAATGCTGCCAGCCCTTGCCTTTTTCGGGCAGTTCCCAGCGGCGGCGGTCGGCGTCCGTAATGGCCTTTTTGCCTTCCTGCTTCTGTTTGAGCGCCAGCTTCAGCCGCAGTTCCTGGCGCAGCTTGTCGGTCACTTGTTCCAGCGCCTGGTTGGCTTCGGCGAGCCGCGCATCGAGAATCGGCTCGTGCTTGGCGAAGATCGGATCCAGGTTCGTGTTCTGGGCGATGCTCTTGAGCGTGATATGCGGGACCGTCTTGTAGCGGAATCCGCCCGCAACGCCCTTGGATTCATCCTTCAGCCTGTAATACTCGAACTTGGCGGTGAGCAGCCGCTGCCGGGCGATGGCGATGGCGACGCGGCTGGTGTCGATGGTGATCCAGCGCCGCCCCCACTGCTCGGCGACGTAAGCCGTGGTGCCGGAGCCGCAGGTGGGATCGAGCACCAGATCGCCGGGGTCAGTGGTCATGAGCATGCAGCGGGCAATCACTTTGGGATTGGTTTCAACCACATAGCGCTTGTCGCTCGCATCAAAGCCCCACCGCACATCTGTCCACAAGTTCGTTACGGGTACAACCGGGAAATCATCGAGATATCGAACGTATGAAATCGACCTGTCCCGCTTGATCAGGCGGCCGGACCGAGCGAGCCGCTCGAAACCTACCGCATTCGTCTTCCAACCCCCAGGTCCCGGTATGAAATGCTCGCCCTCCAAAGCCACCGGCATCCGGGTCGCTTCAGTTCCTGACTGGGAGGTAGTTGGCGATGGGCGGAAGAGTTTTCCGGCGTTGATCTCATCTTTCGAGCACGCCGACGCAGGTCTTCGCTCTCCATTGGCCAGCATCACAAACTTGTATTCGGCAGATCCGGTCGAAGGCTCATCCAAGTTTTTTTCAATGTAAAGGTCACGATATTGCACCATCTCGACAGACTTTGCGTACCAAAGGTGGTAGTCGCAAGTCGCAGGAAGCAGCCACGCCGTTGCAGAACTGGTTTTCCATACGGCGATTACTGAGCAGAAGTTCTGGTTCCCAAAAACCTCGTCCATGACTTGGCGGACCGAATGGAGGTTCTCATCCCCAATCTGCACAAAAATGCTGCCCGTGTCCGCCAGTAACTCCCGTGCCACGATCAGCCGGTCCCGCAGATAGCTCAAGTACGAGTGGATCCCCAGCCGCCAGGTGTCCCGGTACGCCTTCACCATCTCGGGCTCTCGCGTGAGGTCGGTCTCTTTGTCCTTTACGTCGCGCTTGCCGATTTCCGGCTGGAAGTTGCTCGCAAACTTGATCCCATACGGCGGATCAATGTAGATCATCTGCACCTTGCCCGCCAGGTCCTCGCGCCGGGCCAGCGACGACATCACCTGAAGGCTGTCGCCCAGGATCAGCCGGTTCGACCAGTCCACATCGTGCTTATAGAACTGGACCGCTTCGTTGTACTCCTGCTCCGGGTCGGCGAACAGCGACCGGTTTACATCCTCCCGCGCGGCGACTTTCAAAATGGCCTGCGCGCTGACGCGCTCGTGGATGTGCAGCGCCACCGGATCCACCGCGAACGATTTGGCTTCCCGTTTGCCCGCCCACTCCAGCCACGGCTCGTGCTTTCGCAGCGCCTCGGCCAGCGCCCACGCTTCGGCCTCATTCAATGGCCGCCGCGTGGCCTCGGCCAGCAGCTCGGGCAACTCGTCGGCGGCGCCCGTGGGATCAAAGCGCAACACCGGCGCAAGCCGCGGACTGTAGCTGTACTCGGCCTTCGGCAGAAGTGGAACGTGCCCCTCAGCCGCGATCTTGGCCGGCGGGTTGTTCTTCCGGGTGGCTTCGGGATGGCGGTAGTCTGCAACCGGGGCAGTCAAACTGCTGCCATCGGAGTGGCCCTTCTTTTTCCTGGTTGCCATAGCTTAAGTCCTCATTCTAGTCGCATTGGAAGTCTCCAGACCTGCGACAATCGGGCCCAAGCGTCCGCGCGGCCCGCTCTCCAAGCCGCCGAACCGTCAGGCAACTCTGTCCGCGCGAGAGAGGGTCAGCGTTCCTCGCCGTTGGCCGGGCGGGCCTCACGCCGCTCCCATGCGCGCAGGATCTCGCGGCCTTTGTCCGAATAGAGACGTTCTCGAAACTCCTTCTCGAAACGGTCCAGGTCGTAATCGGCCCGTTCGCGGTGTTCAAAGCGTTCGGGCTCGGCTGGCAGGTTCAGAATCAATCGCGTCTCGGGCGACATGGCGGCAAGTTCTTACTCTATCGCAGCGTGGTGGAGATGCTCCATAGTCAAGCGCCAGCGCCGTTCACCTTCGTGGACTAAACACTGTACAATTGGGCTATGCGACCGACGCGAAAGACCGTCACGGCAGGACCAGCAAGGGATGCGAGGGCGGCTCGTCAGAGTGTCCTCTACGCCCGCGTCTCCTCGAAAGACCAGGAGCGGGAGGGCTTTTCTATCCCCGCCCAACTCCAACTTCTGCGCGGCTACGCCGCCAGCCGCGGCCTGACGGTCCTGAAGGAGTTCGTCGACGTCGAGACGGCCAAGCAGCCCGGCCGAACCGGCTTTGGCGAGATGCTGGCGTTCCTCCGCAAGGACAAAACCTGCCGCATCCTGCTCGTCGAGAAGACCGACCGCCTCTACCGCAATCTCAAGGA
>CAYSBM010000393.1:0-3665 GCA_964429095.1 uncultured Solibacteraceae bacterium
CCGCTTTATCGCCGGCCTTCACGATTTCCGCGCTTGCCACGCTTTCCGGCCAGGGCAGGTTGGCGTCCACGCACAGCGGCCGCCGCAGCAGCACAATGAACAGCACGCCGATCAATCCGCCGGTGGCCAGCACTGTGGCGGCCTCCCAGTAATGCGAGCCAAGGTCCTGCCACAGCCGCACGCCGTTGATTTCCACCATGACAAACGAAGGGATGGTATAAATGGCGCCGGCGATCAACGCCTCGCCGACCGAGGCCGCCGTGCGCGCGATGTTCTGTTCCAGGATGCCGCCGCGGAATGCCGGCAAGCGGAACAGCGCCATTGCGATGACCGCGGCCGGGATCGTCGCCGCCACCGTCTGGCCGGCTTTCATTCCCAAATAGGCATTGGCGGCGCCGAAAACGAAAGCCAGGAAGACGCCGAGGGCGACGGCTTTGACGGTGGCTTCGGCGGGCGGAGCGGGCTTCGCACCGGGCATAAATGCCGATGGTAACAAACCCCGCCGCGCGCACGATAGAATTGAAGGTAAGGCGCCGAAGGGGCACGGCAGCGCGACCGTCCATGAAATATATCGACGAGTACCGGGATTCGGAGCTGGTCCGGGCTACGGCCGCGGAACTGGCGCGCGTAGTGTCCCGCCCGTGGGTGATCATGGAGATCTGCGGCGGCCAGACGCATACGTTGATGCGCTATGGCATTGATGAAATGCTGCCTGCCGGGATCGAGGTGGTTCACGGCCCTGGGTGTCCGGTTTGCGTGACGCCGCTTGAAATTGTGGACAAAGCCATCCGCATTGCGTCAATGAGCGGTGCGACGGTGGTTAGTTACGGCGATATGCTGCGCGTGCCAGGCTCGCAGACCGACCTGCTGCGCGTGAAGGCCGCCGGAGGCGACGTGCGCATCGCCTACACGCCTATGGAGGCTCTCAAGATCGCGCGTGCCAATCCGGACCGCCGGGTGGTGTTTTTTGGAATCGGCTTCGAGACCACGGCGCCGGCCAACGCCATGGCCGTCTACCAGGCGAGCCGCCAGGGATTGACGAACTTCTCGATGTTGGTTTCGCACGTGCTGGTTCCGCCGGCCATCCGGCTGCTGCTCAGCGCGCCTGCAAACCGCGTGCAGGGTTTCATCGCTCCCGGCCACGTTTGCGCGGT
Organism: uncultured Solibacteraceae bacterium; assembly: GCA_964429095.1. GTDB lineage: Bacteria > Acidobacteriota > Terriglobia > Bryobacterales > Bryobacteraceae > JAJFUV01. The sequence goes on from CAYSBM010000393.1 coordinate 1,155, forward strand.
GATGGGCTACCGGCAGTATGAAGAACTGGCCCGCGAATTCCATGTGCCCATGGTGGTGGCCGGCTTTGAGCCGCTGGACCTGTTGCGGGCCATTCTGATGCTGGTTCGGCAGCTCGAACAGGGCCGGGCCGAGTTGGAAAACGAATACTCGCGTTCGGTGACGCGTCAGGGTAACCGCGCAGCACAGGAGTTGATCGAGCGCGTTTTCGAAGTCTGCGGCCGCAAGTGGCGGGGCGTGGGGCTTATCCCCGCCAGCGGCCTGCGTTTGCGCCAGGAGTACGCCGCTTTCGACGCGGAGAAGGTATTCCGCTTGGAAGACGCCACTGCCGAGGAGCCTGCCGAGTGCATCAGCGCCCTGGTCTTGCAAGGTTTGAAGAAGCCTACCGATTGCCCGGCGGTCGGCGTGCGCGGCACGCCCGACAAGCCCATGGGCGCGCCCATGGTCAGCGCGGAGGGCGCCTGCGCGGCTTATTACCAATACCGCCGCCCGCTGGGAGTACCCTAAAGTTAAGAGGCCGCCTTTGAAAGAGAACGACAGCGCTCGCGCCGCCTTCACTTGTCCCCTGCCGCTTCGGAGTGGCGCCGAAGTGTTGCTCGGCCACGGCAGCGGTGGGAAGCTTTCGGCCGAGTTGATGCGGGACGTTTTTCTGCCGGCGTTTCGCAATCCAGTGATTGAGAATCTTATCGACCATGCCATCGTGGAAGTGAACGGCATGCACTTGGCATTCACGACGGACTCGTTTGTGGTCCAGCCGCTGATCTTCCGCGGGGGCGATATCGGATCGCTGGCCGTTTACGGCACCATTAACGACCTGGCCATGGGTGGCGCCATTCCGCTGTTCCTCAGCGCCGCGTTTGTGATTGAAGAAGGGCTGAGCATTGAAACGCTGCGCCGGGTGGTGGATTCCATGGCTCGCGCCTCGCGCGAAGCCGGGGTCGCGGTGGTGACCGGCGACACCAAAGTTGTCGAGCGCGGCAAGGGAGACGGGCTGTTTATCAACACGAGCGGAGTGGGGCTGGTGCGGGAGGGCCTGTGCTGGTCGTCTGACCAAGCCCGCCCGGGTGACCGGATCCTGCTTAGCGGGACGATCGGCGATCACGGGATCGCCATCATGGCCGAGCGGGAGGGCCTGGAATTTGAAACGCCGCTGGCAAGCGACAGCGCCGCGCTGCACACCCTGGTGGCCGCCATGATCGAGACCGGCGGCGCCATCCGCTGTCTGCGCGACCCTACGCGCGGAGGCTTATCGAGCACGCTCAACGAGATCGCCGCCGCGTCCCGGGTGGGCATGCTGATCGAGGAAAACGCCATCCCGGTCCGCGAAGAGGTGCGCGGAGCTTGCGAAATGTTGGGGCTGGATCCGCTTTACGTGGCCAATGAAGGCAAGCTGGTAGCCATCGCCGCCCCCGAATCAGCCGCCGTTATCCTGGATGCCATGCGGCGGCATCCGCTTGGCGGGCAGGCCGCCATCATCGGCACGGTAGAGGGGGCCCATCCCGGCCGAGTTCTGCTGCGCACCGGGTTCGGCACCACGCGCGTGGTCGACATGCTCAGCGGCTCGCAGCTTCCGAGGATCTGCTGATGCACGAACTCGGGCTGGCCACCAATATTCTGGAAACCGTTCGGGCCGAGCTGGCGCGGCGCAACGGCGCACGTGCGGTGAAGGTGGAACTGCGAGTGGGTGAGCTCGCCGCCGTGGACCGCGATTCGCTTACTTTTTGCTTTGACTCATTGGTCAAGGGAAGCGATCTCGAACCGCTGGAGCTTTCGATTGACTGGCGCCCCCACACGCGGCGCTGCGCGGTGTGCGAAACGGTCTTTGAGGTGGCAGACTTCAACCTGGCCTGCCCGCACTGCACTTCCACCGATACGCGCTTTGCGGGCGGTGATGAACTGGAAATCGTATGCCTGGAGATGGAAGAGTCATGAACCGCGTGATTCTGGAGAAGAAAGTCCTGAGCGAAAACGACCGCCTGGCGGCCGAACTGCGCGAACGCTGCCAGCGGCATGGAGTGCTGGCGCTGAACTTGATCAGTTCGCCGGGTTCGGGTAAGACCTCACTGCTCGAACGCACGCTGGAGAGTCTTGCGCCGGGCACGCGCGCGGCGGTTCTCACCGGCGATGTACAGACCGACAATGACGCGCGCCGCCTGGCGCGTTTTGGCTATCCTGTCAAACAGATCACCACCGGCGGAGCCTGCCATTTGGACGCCCGCATGGTTGACAAAGCTCTGGCGGACTGGGACCTGGAGGGTTTGGATCTGCTGCTGATTGAAAACGTGGGCAACCTGGTGTGTCCCACCTCCTACGACTTGGGCGAGGAGGCGAAAATTGTGCTGCTCAGCGTCACCGAAGGCGACGACAAGCCGCTCAAGTATCCGGGCATTTTCCACCGCGCCGAGCTTATGTTGCTAACCAAGATCGACCTGCTCCCATACGTGCCGTTCGACGCCGCCGCGGCGTGCGAGAACGCGCGCAAGGTGCATCCGGCAATGGAGATTTTGGAGGTC
>CAYSBM010000394.1:0-458 GCA_964429095.1 uncultured Solibacteraceae bacterium
CTGGGCAAGGAGTTCCCTATTCGCGAACGCGCCAGGCTGAAAATTGAAGCCAGCTTCACCAACTTGCCCAATCACCCCAATCTCGCCAACCCAGGCACCAACATCACCAGTCTTGCTTTCGGCCGCACTACCAGCGCCCGAGGATCCGACAGCGGGGGTAACCGAATCGGACAATTCGGCCTGCGGCTGGAATTCTGAAAACCGGCAAGTACGCCACAGCCCCGCCCGCCGTCAAACTGACGCGGGCGGGGTGAGCTTTTCGCCAGTCGAGGCTTACGCGGTTGGGTTTGACCAGCCGCGACCGGCTACCATAGGGACTATGTACAGCCTCTGGAGGCCGCTTCCGCTGCCCGTCTTGCTGTTGCTCGCCCCACTCTGCGCATTACAGGCACAGTCCTTCCCAGGCTCGCCCGCGCTGGACCGTTCAATCGAGCAGGCCAATGCCGCCGATCAAGGGC
>CAYSBM010000394.1:468-2820 GCA_964429095.1 uncultured Solibacteraceae bacterium
GCGCGGTGATGCTGGTACATCACAAGGGCCAAGTCTTGCACCGTAAAGCCTATGGATTCCGGGCGCTTGTGCCTGAGCGGGAACTCATGACGCCGGACACCATTTTCGATGCCGCCTCTCTTACCAAAGTTGTGGCCACTTCCTCCGCTATCCTCAAACTAGTCGAAGAGGGCAGGGTGCGGCTCAACGCCCGTGTCACCGAATACTTGCCGGAATTCCAGAACGGTTGCAGCGAAACCACCATCCGCCTCCTGCTGACCCACTATTCCGGCTTGCGAGCCGACCTGGACCTTACCCCAGCCTGGAGCGGCTATGAAAGCGGCATCGCCAAAGCCCTGGCTGAGGCGCCGGTGGCCGAACCCGGCGAAAAGTTCATCTACAGCGACATAAATTTCATCCTGCTGGGGGAAATCGTGCGCCGCATCAGCGGCCAAACCCTGGATCAATACGTGCGCGATAAAATCTTCGTCCCTTTGGGAATGAACGAAACCATGTTCCAGCCACCGGCCGAATTAAGGCCCCGTATAGCCCCAACTGAATGGTTGAAGGGGGAGAGAGCGCCTTTGCGAGGCGTGGTGCATGATGATACCACACGCTTGATGGGTGGCGTGGCGGGCCACGCCGGACTATTTACGACCGCGGACGATCTGGAGAAATTCGCGGAGATGATGCTGGGTTTAGGGCAGCGGGCTGGCATCCGCGTCTTCAGCCCCTTGGGCGTACGAAAGTTCACCTCTCCGGCCTCGCCTGCGGATCAGCCCATTTTGAGAGGCCTCGGTTGGGATCTGGACTCGCCGTACTCAGGCAACCGCGGCGACCTGTTCCCTCTAGGCTCTTATGGTCATACCGGTTTTACAGGCACTTCTTTATGGATCGACCCGGCAACACAGACTGCCGTCATCCTGCTGGCCAACAGCGTGCATCCTATGCGCCGCCCTCCCATCACCGCTTTGCGCGCCAAAGTGGCTACTATCACGGCTGCCGCCTTGGGCATAGACAGCGCGGGTGTGTCCATTTGCGGCTACAACGAAACCTTCGCCGGCGTCCGGCGCAGCGTGGCACGCAACGCGGAAACCCTCACTGGGCTGGATGTCTTGCGCAATCGTAAGTTCGACCTGCTGGCGGGGAAACGCGTTGGCCTTATCACCAATCACACCGGGTTGAGCCGGAAAGGTGAACGAAATGTGGACTTGATGCTGGCCGCCGGAGTGAAAGTAACCGCCTTGTTCTCGCCCGAGCATGGCATCTCTGGCAAGCTGGAGCACTCACGCATTGGCCATAGCAAGGATGCATCCACGAAAATTCCCGTTTATAGCCTCTATTCCGGCAAGCTCCGCCGTCCCACCGCGGCCATGCTTCGGAATGTGGACGTCCTGGTCTTTGATATCCAGGACGTGGGCGCCCGCTTCTACACCTATATTTCCACCATGGTTTATGCGATGGAGGAAGCTGGACGGCGCGGGATTCCCTTTGTGATTTTGGACCGGCCTAACCCGATTACCGGCGTGCATGTTGAGGGGCCCATGCTCGAAGCCGGGCTGGAATCTTTTGTGGGTTGTTTTCCCCTGCCGTTGAGGCACGGTATGACCGTTGGAGAGCTGGCGCGCATGTACGCGGGCGAGAAGAACCTGGATGTGAAGCTGGAAGTCGTCCCCATGAAGGGCTGGCAGCGTGGAGACTGGTACGATTCCACCGGCTTGATCTGGGTCAATCCTTCTCCGAACCTGCGCAGCCTGCACGCGGCTTTGCTCTACCCGGGCGTAGCGATGCTGGAATATTCGCCCAACTACTCGGTGGGACGGGGGACCGAGGCCGCTTTTGAACAAATTGGCGCGAATTGGATCAACGGTGCGGAACTGGCCGCCTACCTCAACCGCAGGCTGATACCGGGGCTCCGCGTTTATCCGGTCCGTTTCCGCCCTTCCACATCGAACCTGGCCGGCAGGCAAGTCGAAGGGGTCCGCTTTGTCATCACAGACCGCGAGCACTTCAATAGCGCCCGCCTCGGTCTTGAGCTAGCTTCCGCGCTCGAGAAACTTTATCCCGGAAAGATTTCCTTCGCCGCCAATCAGCCCCTGATCGGCAGCCGCCAAACCATCCGGGAGATCCGCCAGGGCCGCGACCCGCGCTCGATCGAAGAGCATCAGCGCAAAGCCTTGGAGGACTTCCTCCGCCGCCGGCAGAGATATCTCATCTATTGACGGAGTTCAGGACGCAACCTGGCGCCCTGAACTCCAGCTTTACGCTGCGGCGGTCTTGCTGGTGGCAGGCTTGCCCTTGACCGCGGCCGCCGCCCGTTCCCGGTTGCGAATTTCCGCCAACCCGGCCGGCGGGCGCCCGCGCCGCCGGCCC
>CAYSBM010000394.1:2830-3660 GCA_964429095.1 uncultured Solibacteraceae bacterium
GGATCGCTTCGTCAATTTGCTCGCGCTCCTGCCTCAATTCATCGAGAATCTTGGTTATATCCATGCCAGCTCCACGAGACTATAGCCGTTGGAAGCATCCCCGTTCCAGTTTCAGAACGGCCAGGAGGCTGCCGCTGGCCTTTCCATTTGCAGTTTTACCCTATCTCGCGGCGATTTTCAAGAGTCTTGTTCCGTTTTCAGAACAGAAACTGTGGATTTAACATTCTTGGGGGGATTTTCGGCGGGCCCGGTGCGGCTGGGATGCCCTCGGCGCGGCTTCAGCCTATTTTTTCTTATGTTTCCAACGCAAATAAAAAGGGATTCCAGCCGCAATCAGCGTCAATCCCAGCAGGGACTCGCGTGGAGACTTCAACAAGGTCGACACCACCAGCGCCGCCGCCACAACTACAAACAGGGCCGGCATTCCCGGATAGCCGATGACGCGGTAGGGCCGTTCGATTTCAGGCCGTTTCCTCCGCAATACGATCACCGAGGCCGCCGACATGGCGTACAGGATCCAGTTCGCAAATATCACGTAGGTGAACAACTGTTCATAACGCCCGCTCAGCACCAGGAGCGCGCTCCAGCCACTCATCAGCAAGATGGCCACCGAGGGCGAACCATAGGCCGCATGCACCCGCCCCGCGCATCGAAAGAACAGTCCGTCCCGGGCCATAGCGTAAGGCACGCGCGCCCCCGCCAAAATGGAGCCATTCAATGCGGCGAAAATCGAGATCATGGCTGCGATACTCACCGCCGCCGCCCCCGCCGAACCAAGAATCTTCTCCATCATGGCCGCCGCCACCCGGCTGGTTCCGGCCACCTCGGCA
>CAYSBM010000395.1:0-1347 GCA_964429095.1 uncultured Solibacteraceae bacterium
CGGCTGGACATCGTGCGTTCGAAAGACGCCGGCCGGAGCTGGTCGCCCGCCCGCACCGTGGTGGACGGGCCGGAGGATGACCGCAACCCGGCTCTCGGCGCGCTGAAAGATGGTTCCGTGCTGCTGGCTTACGCGGTGCTGTCCGGATACGACATCACGGGAAAGCATCTCCTTCCGGACCGCAGCAAGTGGCTGTTCGACGGCGTCTACGTTATGAGGTCGCGCGATAGAGGCGCAACCTGGTCGCGCCCTCAACGCAGCGAGGCTATCTACAGATTCTACGCCGGCCAGGGCGCCGTCTCGCCATACGGCAAGATTGTTGAACTGCGCGACGGAACGGTGATCATGCCGGTCTATTTCGAATTCCGCGATCAACGTGGAAATGAAAGCTACATTTTTCGTTCCCGCGACGGGGGCCGCAGTTGGGGAGACCCCTCGCTCATAGGACGGCACTTCAATGAAACCTCAGTCGTGGAGTTGCCTGGCGGGGACCTCCTGGCCGCCATGCGATCGGAAAAGGGAGGCTACATCGCTACCGCTCACTCAAAAGATCAGGGACGCACCTGGAGCGATCCGGTGAGGATGACGCGCGACAACGAGCATCCCGGAGACCTGATCGTCACACGCTCGGGCATTGTCGTTCTAACGTTCGGCCAGCGCAACCGGCCGCTGGGAGCACAGGCTTTATTCAGCCGCGACGGAGGCGTAAGCTGGGATCAGAGCCGCAAGGTGATCTTGGCCGGCGACGCGCCCAACGGCGATTGTGGTTACCCCAGTTCTGTGGAACTGGCCGGGGGACGCATTCTCACCATGTTCTATCAAGTGGATGATCCCGCCGGCGCGCCGCGCAGCGCTCGCGCGCGCGCTATCGCATGGGAGCTTCCAGACGGAAAAGCAATCCAGCCAACGAAGGGAGAGTAAAGAAATGAACCGCCGTAAATTCGTATCCAGCGCCACGGCCGCGGGCGTGGCGTTGAGCCCTACTGTGCTCCGGGCCGACGACAAGCCAGCGTTGCTGGGCGGCGCTCCGGTGCGCCAGGGCCGCTGGCCCGCCTGGCCGGTATTTGACCGTAAGGAAGAAGAAGAATTGCTGGGCGCTCTGCGCAGCGGCAAGTGGTATCGCGGCTACGGCAAGTACAACGTGGAACGCTTTGAGGCCGCTTACGCGCAATTGACCGGCGCCAAACACTGCCTGGCCACGGCCAACGGCACCAGCGCGCTGCTAGTCTCGCTGAACGCGTTGGGAATTCAGGCCGGCGACGAGGTCATCCTGCCGCCATACACCTTCGTGGCCACGGTGAACGTCATCTTGATGATGAACGCGCTGCCCATATTCGTGGACACCGA
>CAYSBM010000395.1:1357-2105 GCA_964429095.1 uncultured Solibacteraceae bacterium
TCGACGCCCGCAAGATCGAAGCGGCCATCACGCCGCGCACCAAGCTCATCATGCCGGTTCACTTGGGTGGATCGGCGGCCGACTTGGACGCCATTTTGGCCATTGCGCGTAAACATGGCATTCCCGTGGTGGAAGATGCTTGCCAGGCGCATCTGGCCGAGTGGCGCCATCGTAAGGTGGGCACCTGGGGCTCCACGGGCTGCTTCAGCTTCCAGGCATCGAAAAACCTGAATTCAGGTGAAGGCGGAGCCATCCTCACCAACGACGACGAATTGGTCGAAAAATGCTTCGCTTTCCACAACAACAGCCGGGGCCGCAAAGCGGCAGGCTACAATTTCACTTATGTGGGCCGCGGACTGAACCTGCGGATGACCGAGTTCCAGGGCGCGCTCTTGATGGCCCAGATGTCGCGACTGGAAGCGCAGTCCCAGACGCGCGAACAGAACGCACAGTACCTTACGGCCATGCTGAAGGAAATCGGCGGCGTGCCTCCGGCCAAGATGTACGACGGCTGCACTCGCAACGCCTACCACCTGTATATGTTCCGTTACCAGCCGGAGCATTTCGCCGGGCTTCCGCGCGCCAAGTTCATCAAGGCTATGGGAGCTGAGGGCATTCCCTGCTCGAGCGGTTACACGCCGCTCAATACCGAGCCCTTTATCAAGCAGACCATTGAGGGCCGCGGTTTCCGAATGGCTCATCCCAGAGAGGCTATCGAGAACTGGGCCGAACGCACACGCTGCCCGGA
>CAYSBM010000395.1:2115-3652 GCA_964429095.1 uncultured Solibacteraceae bacterium
GCCCGGAAAACGACAAACTTTGCTCGGAAGCGCTCTGGCTGACCCAAACGATGCTGCTGGCCCGCCGGCAGGATATGGAGTTGATCGTCCAGGCGGTCCGCAAGATCAAAAAATACGCCAGCGATCTGGCGAAAGCTTAATTTAGGAGCATCTACCCATGAAGCAACGCACGATTAGTGTGTCCGCCGTACTGGCGTCCTTGCTTTGGCTCGGCGCCTGTGCGCACCCGGCGCACCAGCAGGATGCCGGCAAACCCATGACCGACGGAAAACTTATTGCCAAGACATACAATTCGGGCTTTGAATTGGCGCACGACACCTATAATGGAATGCTCGCCGCCAGCAATGGAAAAATCTATTATGTGCTCAGCGCCGAGCCTCAGGACGTCGCAGGCAGAATGTATTCCTATGATCCAGCCACCGACAAGATCCGATTCCTGGGCGATCTCACGGAAGCCTGCGGAGAAAAGGACATGAAGGTGGTCAGCCAAGGGAAGAGCCACGTAAACTTTGTCGAATCCGGCGGAAAACTTTACTTCGCGACGCACCTGGGTTACTACAGCATCATCGACGACATGGAGAAGCCGGGCATCCCCACCAAGGGGTACAAGCCGTACCGCGGCGGCCATTTTTTGGCCTACGACATGGCCACCGGCAAGTTCGAGGATTTGGGTCTGGAGCCGCACGGCGAAGGTATTCTGACCATGAACATGGACGTCCAGCGAGGCCGCCTTTACGGCCTTACGTGGCCTACCGGCTATTTCATCCGCTACGACCTGGCTAGAAAGGAAATGAAGGATCTGGGCAAGTACAATGAAATGGGCGAGAACGGCAAAGGGCCAACCTACCGCACCATCTGCCGCTCCTTCGGCATCGATCCCCGCGACGGTTCAGTCTACTTTTCAGTCGGCAGCGGGACGATTTACCGCTACGATTACGAAAAAGAGACAGTTACTCCGGTTCAGGGCGATGATCTTAAGAAAGATTATTTCGGCCTTTACGATATCACTTCACCCGGCCACATGGCCTATAACTGGCGTCAAGTCTTCTGGTACCCGCCTGAGAATGTCTTCTATGGAGTACACGGCAATTCGGGCTACCTGTTCCGTTTCGACCCCAAAGCCGAACGCGTTGAGGTGCTGGACCGGCTAACATCTCTTCCCTCGCAGCGTAGCGGCATGTATGATCAGTTCAGCTACGGTTATCTTGGATTCACGCTTGGACCCGACGGGCGCACCATACACTACTTGACCGGCGGTCCGGTGTATGTGGAAGGCAAGCGCCTACGCGGGAAAGAGAGCACGGCTCGTGGCGAATCCAAGGGCACTGAGAATCTGCACCTAATCACTTATGACATTCCCACCGCCAAATACAAAGACCACGGACCTATCTTTTATGAGAACGGCGACCGGCCCAGCTATGTAAACTCTATCGCCGTCGGCAAGGATGGCGCTGTGTACTTCTTGGCGCGCATGACCGAGAACGGCAAAATGCGTGCCGACCTCGTGAAACTCAAGGGTCCATTTAAGAGTAAATAA
>CAYSBM010000396.1:0-294 GCA_964429095.1 uncultured Solibacteraceae bacterium
CAGGCCATCACCACCGGAACATTCTCCCGGCGGTCCACCTTCACGAAAATCTGGCTCAACTTGCCCGTATTGCTGGTGAGTTCCTGCAAACGGCGAATCGGCAGAACCGCCCTCGCCAGTTTGCCGCTTTCGAAGATCCCGCTCACCCGCCAGCTTTGATTCAGCAGTTCGATCCGGTCCCCCACCTTGAGCTTTCGCTCGCGGGCGAAGTACTCATCCACGATGATGTCGTCCGGGCCGCGGAAAGGGCCGCCCTGGATGAAGTGGAACCCGCCACTCAGGCGGTGAAAATAC
>CAYSBM010000396.1:304-3635 GCA_964429095.1 uncultured Solibacteraceae bacterium
CGGTGACCGTGTTCAGACCGCCGATGGGCTGGATCACCTGCCCCACGGCTGCGACCACGTGCGGCTGCGATCTGACCCATTCGAGCAGTTTCTCCGGCATGGGTGCTGAACTGAGCTGGATGGCTGCCGAGGCTTTGGGGCGAATCAGTATGTCGGCGCCCACTCCGCGGGTGCGCTTCTGGGATTCCTCGACCATACCCCGGCTCAGTCCCACCAGAGTCAGCATCATCGTGACCTCGACGGCAACCGCGAGAATGCTTAACAACGTGCGGATGGGACGGTGCCTAAGATTGGCAATAACCAGTTTATTAACCAACAGACCATTGTAGCTTGCAGCGCCATACGCCGGCGACAGAACGGCTCGGACGGGATTTCCTGTCCAGGCACATGGTGACCCACCGCAGCTTCGGCCGTTTGGCGGCGCACAATGGTTTCCCCATCGCCTGGCATCGAAAGCTTCAGTTCATGAAGCCGGCGCATCCCCCGCTTGACTCTGGAGCAGATCGAGGAATACTTGGGTGGCCAGATTGAGCGGGTGCCGCCGCCGGTGCAGAATGCCCAGGGGGCGATACAGCTTGGGAGACACCAGCGGCACCGCCGCCAACCTGCCCTGATTGATCTCGTTTTGCATGGCGCGAACCGGCAGAATGCTGATTCCGCTACCCCAGGCCACGGCCTCCTTGATCATCTGCACCACGTCGAAATGCAGAACCACGCGCACATGGACCCCGTTGTGTTTCAAGTAGTGGTCAATTTCGCGGCGAATGGGCAGATCTTCGTCGAAGGCCACAAAATCCTGGCCCTTAAGATCTTCGGGCCGTACCACAGCCCGGCTGGCCAGCGGATGCGACGGCCAGACCGCCACGGCCATCTCCTCCTCGCGCCAACGTATGCAGGCCAACTCTTTGGTCGGCTCAGGGTAACTCACCAGACCGAGATCAGCGCGGTCAGAGGCCACCGCTTCGTAGATTTTCTCCGGTCGCAGATACTCAACTCGCAACTGTGCACTGGGGTGCCGCCGGCGGAATTCCTCCTCCAGCCGGGAAATATCGGACAATCCCACCGAGTAAATCGAAGCCACTCGCACCGTTCCTTCCACCCGCCTCTTGAGGCGTTCCAGCGCCGCCTGGAATTGTTCCTGCGCCCGTAGAACTTCGCGGCACATCTCGTAGTAGAGCCGCCCGGAGGGTGTCACGGTAAACGGCCGGCTGCTGCGGTCCAAGAGCGGGGTTCCAAGCCGGCGCTCCAATTCTTGCAAGTGCTGGCTGGCCGCAGACTGGCTGATGTGATTCATAGCCGCTCCACGGCTGATGCTTTTTGCCTGCACGATGTCTTTGAATAGACGCATGTTATCAACGGTCACAGGTCGATCATACCATAAGAAAAATGAATGTTGTTAGTCTAAAAAATCTAATTGACTAATTTTAAAGCCGTGTTATACTGACCGTATCATCCCCGCAAGGAACTTCGATGGACGATATTGGTGTACCTGTAAGACAACCCGCCGCCGAGGGTCTTTACGACCCGGCCAACGAGCACGACGCCTGTGGCATCGGCTTCGTAGTGCATACAAAAGGCCGCAAGTCCCACGACATCATCCTCAAAGGGATACAGATATTGGTGAATCTGACGCACCGGGGCGCCTGCGGCTGTGATCCGGATACCGGAGACGGCGCGGGGATCCTCATCCAAATTCCACATGCGTTTTACGAGCGGGAGACGCGCAAACTGGGGTTTGCCCTGCCGCCACCCGGCCAGTACGGCATGGGGCTGGTGTTTCTGCCGGTTGAACCTCGCTTGCGGTTGCATTGCGAGGCTGTGCTGGAGCGCATTGCGCTGGAAGAAGGCCTCAGCGTGCTGGGCTGGCGCGACACGCCGGTCGAGAAGGATGCCATCGGACGCTTGGCGCGCGCCTCGCAGCCTTACATCGAGCAAGTTTTTCTGGGCGCGGGCGCGGACATGGATCAGGGGACTCTCGAGCGTAAGCTTTACGTAGTGCGCAAGCGGGCCGAAGCTAAGATTGCGGCGCTTGAGCATAAGGATAAGTCCTTCTTCTATATCCCCTCGTTATCGACACGGACGGTGGTTTACAAGGGGCTGTTGTTGGCTCCGCAGATCGCTAATTTTTACCGGGAGTTGTCCGATCCCGAAGTGGTGAGCGCTCTGTGTTTGGTGCACCAGCGCTTTTCCACCAACACTTTCCCCAACTGGCGCCTGGCGCACCCGTTTCGCTACCTCTGCCACAACGGGGAGATCAACACGTTGAAGGGCAATGTAGCTTGGATGAACGCGCGGCAATCGATACTGGAATCGCCGCTGTTCGGGCCCGACATCAAGAAGCTATTCCCCATCATTGCGCCGGGGGGCAGCGATTCGGCGAGCCTGGACAACGTGGTTGAATTACTCACGCTGGCGGGGCGCAGCCTGCCGCACGTGATGGCCATGCTGATTCCGGAAGCCTGGGATGCCGACCCCACCATGCACCCGGACAAGCGCGCCTTCTATGAATACCACGCCTCGTTGATGGAGCCTTGGGACGGCCCGGCGGCGGTGGCGTTTACCGACGGCCGCGTAATCGGCGCGACGCTGGACCGCAACGGCCTTCGCCCGGCGCGATACCTGGTTACGCAAGACGAGCTGGTGATTATGGCCTCGGAAACGGGCGTTCTTCCGGTCAGGCCCGAAGAAGTGCGCTATCGCGGGCGTTTGCAGCCGGGGCGCATGCTGCTGGTGGACACCGAAGAAGGGCGCATCGTTCCGGACGAAGAGCTGAAACAGCGTCTCTACAGCCGGCAACCTTACGCCAAGTGGATCCAACGGAACCAGATTCAACTAGACAACCTTCCGGATCCGCCGCGCGTTTTCGCCGCCGATTTCGCCTCGCTGCTTCAGCGGCAGCGTGTGTTCGGCTATACGGACGAAGACCTCAAAATGTTGATCGCGCCGATGGCGGTGAGCGGTCAGGAGCCGGTGGGAAGCATGGGGACTGACACGCCGCTGGCATGCCTGTCGGACAAGCCCCAGCTTCTTTTCAATTACTTCAAGCAGTTGTTCGCCCAGGTCACCAACCCGGCCATCGATCCGATCCGGGAAGAGCTGGTTATGTCGCTGGTCAGCTACCTGGGCACGGAACGCAACATTCTGGACGAGACGCCGCAACACTGCCACACCTTGAAGATGCCGCACCCTGTCCTAACCAACCGGGACTTAGAAAAGCTGCGGCGGGTTTCCTCGGGCGACTTTCTGGCCACCACCCTGCCCATGCTATTTCGCGTGGACGGCGGCGCCAACGAACTCGAGCGGGCCTTGGACGGCTTGTGCCGGCGCGCCT
>CAYSBM010000397.1:0-3627 GCA_964429095.1 uncultured Solibacteraceae bacterium
ATGGCGAGCGGGTCGTTGACCTTCTCGCCGAGCTTGAAGGCTGGGAAAGGCGACACGGGAGCGACGATGGCGTCCACTTGCTGGAAGGCGTTGGCAAAATCGCGGGCGATCAGCGCGCGCACTTTCTGAGCCTTCAGGTAATAGGCGTCATAATAGCCGGCGCTGAGCACGTAAGTTCCCAGCATAATGCGGCGCTTGCACTCGGCGCCGAACCCTTCGCCGCGCGTGGCGCGGTACATCTCTATCAGCGATTCAGCGCCGCCCGCCCGCCAGGTGTAACGCACGCCGTCATAGCGCGCCAGGTTTGAGCTGGCCTCGGCCGTGCATATGATGTAGTAGCAGGCGATGGCGTACTCGGTCGTGGGCAGGCTGATATCACGTATCTCGGCGCCCAGACGTTTCAGCACGTCTACGCCGCGCGCTATCAGATCGCCGGTTTCGCTGGTGAGGTTTTGAAAATACTCTTTGGGCAATCCAATCCGCAAGCCTCTGATGTCGCCGTCCAGCGCCGCTTCGTAGTCGTGAACCGGGGCGAAGGCCGAAGTCGAGTCCATCTCATCGCGGCCGGCGATCGCGGCCAGGACTCTGGCGGCATCTTTCACGTTGCGGGCGAACGGTCCGATATGATCCAGCGAACTGGCGAACGCCGTCAGTCCGTAGCGCGAAACCCGGCCGTAGGTGGGCGTCACACCCACCACGCCGCAGAAGGACGCCGGCTGGCGGATGGAGCCGCCGGTGTCCGACCCGAGCGCCGCCACCACGGACCCTTGCGCCACGGCGGCCGCGGAACCGCCGCTCGAACCGCCGGGAACATACTCCTTGTTGACGGGGTTGCGCACCGGGCCGAAGGCGGAATTCTCATTCGAACTCCCCATAGCGAATTCATCGCAATTTGTCTTGCCGATGATCACGCCGCCGGCCTGCTCCAGCCGGATTACGGCAGTGGCGTCATAGGGGGGAATGTAGTCGGCGAGCAATTTTGACGCGCAGGTAGTGCGCACGCCCTTGGTGAGAATGACCGCCTTGACCGCCACCGGCGCCCCTGCCAGCGGACCCGGATCTTCACCGCGCGCGATCTTTTCATCCACGCGGCGCGCAGCCTGCAAAGCGCGGTCCTGGCAGAACGTGAGATACGCGTTTGTGGCGGGATTGCAGGCCTCAGCGTGCGCCAGCGCCGCCTGGGCCAGTTCTACGGCGCGGAACTCGCCGCGGCGGAGCGCGTCGCGCACGCCTTCCACAGTCAGTTTGGAAAGATCCAGCAGCGCCGCGCTCACTTTTCGATCACCCGCGGAACCTTGAAATATCCGGCGCCGGCCTGCGGCGCATTGGCGACGGCGGTGGCGTTATCCAGCGATGGACGCGGCGTGTCCTCGGCCAGCGTGGCCGTTTCGCCGGCTTCATACAGGACTTGCGCCATGGGCTCGACATCGTCCGTCGGAAGCTCATTGAGCTTGTCCATGTGCGTCAGTATGCCGTCCAGGTCGGCCGCCATGCGGCGCACTTCCTCGTCGGTAAGCTTCAGGTTGGCCAGTCCGGCCACGTAGCGGACCTCTGCTTCTGAAATTTTCACGCCAGTGCCTTCTTGCGGGAGTTGCGGTAAAGCCGGCGCAGCACGGGATCCGAAATACGATCGGCCTCGTCGCCGGCGCTGGTCGCGGCCCGTTCTTCAATGCGTGGCGGGCGGCGAGGAACGGCCAGACGAAAATCCACCTCGCCGACAACCGCATCGCCCAGCACGGCGTTCAGACGGGCCAGGATCTGGCTCCGCAACGTATAGAGCTGCCTCTGCCAGATGGCGTCTTCGACTTCCACGATCAGCCGGGACCCTTTGACGGCCGCGGCGCGGCTATGCGCGGCAATGGTCTTGCCCACGGCCGCTGGCCAGGCCGCGCGCATCATCTGGTCGGGCGTCAAAACCGCAGCCGGCAGCTTGAGCTTGCTGAAAAGTTTGACCGCGCGCTCCATGTTGCCCGGAACCGATCATTCTACCAGATCCTCCAGGAGCCGCTGCAAAGTCCAGCACTGAACCGGAACGTTACAATGAGTGTTTGGGAGGCGGGATGGCGGCTGCTTTGCGGCGGAGAACGGCGGTAGTGGATGTAGGGGGCGTCAAAGTCGGAGGTGCGTATCCCATCGTCGTGCAGTCCATGACCAACACCGATACCGCCGATGTCGCCTCGACGGTGAATCAGATCATGGAGCTTGCGCGCGCCGGCTCGGAACTGGTTCGCGTCACCGTCAACAATGAAGAGGCTGCCGCCGCGGTGCCGCGCATCGTCGAGACGCTCGATAAGTTTGGCGTGTCGGTCCCCATCATCGGCGACTTCCACTACAACGGCCACCTGTTGTTGAAGAAGTACCCGGAGTGCGCGCGCGCCCTGGCCAAGTACCGCATCAACCCCGGCAACGTGGATATCGGGCGGAGGAACGGCGATAACTTCCGCAGCATGGTGGAGGTGGCCATCGAAAATTCCAAGCCGGTACGCATCGGCGTGAACTGGGGTTCTCTGGATCAGGCTTTGCTGGCCCGCATGATGGACTTGAACCAGGCCAGCACGCAGCCCAAGCCGCCGAACGAGGTGGTCCTGGAAGCCATGATTGCCAGCGCGCTGGAATCGGCCGAATCCGCAGAACGGCATGGACTGCCTCACGACCGCATCATTTTGAGCGCCAAGGTGAGCAACGTACAGGATCTCATCTCGGTGTATCGCGGCATGGCGGCGCGGTGTGAGTATCCGCTCCATTTGGGCTTGACCG
Organism: uncultured Solibacteraceae bacterium; assembly: GCA_964429095.1. GTDB lineage: Bacteria > Acidobacteriota > Terriglobia > Bryobacterales > Bryobacteraceae > JAJFUV01. Next base: position 2,758 of record CAYSBM010000397.1, read on the forward strand.
AAGCGGGCTTGGGCGTGAAGGCGATTGTCGCCACCACCGCCGCGCTCGCTGTCCTGCTCCAGGAAGGCATCGGCGACACAATCCGCGCTTCACTCACCCCCGCGCCGGGCGGCGGCCGCACCGAGGAGGTGCTGGTCAGCCAGCAAATCCTGCAATCGCTCGGCCTGCGAACCTTTTCTCCGGAAGTGACCTCCTGCCCGGGTTGTGGCCGAACCACCAGCACCTTTTTCCAGGAAATGGCTGAGCAGATCCAGGAATACCTGCACCGGCAGATGCCAGTCTGGAAAGGCCGGTACCCCGGAGTGGAACAGTTAAGGGTGGCCGTGATGGGGTGTGTGGTGAACGGTCCCGGCGAGTCCAAGCACGCCAACATCGGCATCTCACTGCCTGGAACTTTTGAAGAGCCCACCGCTCCGGTCTATGTAGACGGCCGATTGATGACCACCTTGCGGGGCGGTGCGATCGTCGCCGATTTCATTGCCATTCTCGAGGACTACGTGGCGCGCCGTTACGCCTGAGATTCGTTACATCCCGGCGCCAGGCGCCGGCATCTATTCAAGTACGGTCTCCGATGCGGCGATACTTTACGCTTGATGAAGCTCAACGCCTGTTGCCTGAGATCTCCGAGGCGTTGGTCCGCGTGAAGGCCTTGTTGGAAATCAGCAGGCAGGCGGAATCTGAAATCCAAGAGACCGCCCGGCGGATCGTTCACCTGGGTGGGATAAGCGTGGATCTGCGGCGTATGGCCGCTTTGAAGCGCCGCTGTGATACGAGTTCGGCCCACATAAGACAGTTGATTGAATCCGTGCATTCCCACGGCTGCGTGAGTAAGGCCCGTGAACTGGGCGTAGGCGATGTTCCCACGGTGGT
>CAYSBM010000398.1:0-3614 GCA_964429095.1 uncultured Solibacteraceae bacterium
CAAACCGCGCAGCCATTACTGGTTGCCGAATGCTGCGCTCAGAAAAGAACAAAGCGGATCGATTAGGATTTAGCTACGTCGCTAGGCAATTACCCCCTGTATTTCAGCGAAAAGTTCCTGGTCTTCAAACAGGTTTTGGCGGATCGAGCCCGAAGGGCAAGCCGCCACGCAGGTTCCGCAGCCCTTGCAAAGGGCTTCGTTGACCCACGCTTTCTTGGTGTCCTCTCTGACCCCGATGGCGCTATACGGGCACAGCGGGACGCAGGTGCGGCAAGCCGAGCACTCCTCCTCGTCGACCACGGCCGTGTTGGGTTCCATCTCGACGAATTGCTTGTCGATCAGAGAAAGGCACTCGGCCGCGGCGGCGCCGGCTTGCGCCACCGTGTCGGGGATGTCCTTCGGCCCCTGGCAGCAGCCTGCCAGAAAGATCCCGTCGGTGAAGGTGCTCACTGGGGCCAGCTTGGGATGGCGCTCCAGGAAGAACCCCTCGTTGGTGCAGCTTAGATTGAAGCGCCGGCGCACCTCATGGGCGTCATGGCGGGCTTCCAGCCCCACCGAGAGCACCACCATGTCCACCGGCACTTTGCGGATGTAGTTCACCAGCGTGTCTTCGACCTGCATGACCAGCCGGCCCGTGCCGCCGTCCTCCGGGTAGATGTCGGCCACCCGCCCGCGGATGAAGTTGACGCCTTCTTCGGCGATGCGGCAGTAAAATTCCTCGAAGGCCTTGCCGGGGGTGCGCATGTCGATGTAGCAGTTGTAAATCTCCGCTCCAGTGTGTTCCTTGATCAGGTGCGCCAGTTTGAGCGAATACATGCAACAGCCGCGCGAGCAGTAACGGTTGGTGTTCTCGTCGCGGCTGCCCACGCAGTGGACGATTCCCACTGTCTTGGGCCTTCTCCCGTCGCGCAGGATCACCTCGCCGGCCGTGGGTCCGGCGGCGTTGATCAAGCGCTCAACCTCAAGCGACGTGTAGACGTTGGGATAAGCGCCGTAGCCGTAATAAGGCACCCTCTTGGCGTCGAAGATCTGAAAACCGGTGGCCATGATGATGGATCCGGCTTCCACCGTGTCGAAGGTCTCTTTTTGCTGGAAGTCGATCGCGTTGCGCTCGGCGCAGGCCTCCACGCAAGTCTTCTTGCACTTGCCGGTCTTGAACTCGATACAGGTCTCCGGATCGATCGCCACCAGTTGCGGAACCGCCTGCGGGAAGGGAATGTAAACCGGCTTGCGCTTGTTCAGGCCCAGGTTGAACTCGTCCGGCGTCTTGCCTTCTTTGAACACACAGGCGCTGATGCATTCCAGACATCCGATGCAGGCGTCCTCAATGATGTAGCGCGGTTTGTGACGCACCGTAACTTTGAAGTTTCCCACGTAGCCATCCACCTGGGTCACCTCGGACATAGTCCATAAGGTGATATTGGGATGGGCTTTTACCGCCGTCATCTTGGGCGTCAAAATGCACGCTGCGCAATCTAGCGTGGGGAAGGTCTTGTCGAACTTGGCCATGTGGCCGCCGATGGTGGGTTCGCGCTCGATGAGGTCGACGTGCTTGCCGGCTGCGGCGATGGTGAGCGCGGCGTGGATGCCGGCGATGCCGCCGCCCACGATCACCACGTCCGGGTGGATCGCCACTTTCTTTCGCTCCAACGGCGTGTGCAGCCTCACCCGGCGCACCGCCGCGCGCAGCAGATCCTTGGCCTTGGCTGTAGCTACCGCCGGGTCGGTGTGCACCCACGAATCATGCTCGCGAATGTTCACCATTTGCACCAGATACGGATTCAGACCGGCTGCTTGGGCTGCGCCGCGGAAAGTCTTCTCATGCAAATGCGGCGAGCAGGCGGCTACCACGATACGGTTCAGTCCGTAATCCTGGATGTCCTGCCGGATGAGTTCCTGCCCCGGGTCCGAGCACATGTACTTGTAATCCCGGGCCACGGTTACGCCGGCCAGCGTGGCGGCGTAGCCGGCCACCGCGGCGACATCCACCACGCCCGCGATATTGAGACCGCAATGGCAGATGAAGACGCCGACACTGGCGTGGCCGTTCGAGTTCTGATTCAGCGTTGCCATCGTCGCCTCCCCTCACGCGCAAACTGCTTGCTGGACTAACTCCATGGTGTCTCGCACAACCAGCTTTCCTTCCAGCCCGGTGGTTTTCAGGGCGTCCTGAAACATCACCATGTCTTTGGGACAGCTCACCACCAGCGTGCCGGAGCCCAGCAGAGCCGCCGCCTCCCGGACCCGGCTCTCCGCCGGACGCTCCTTGACGCCCTCGACATCTTCCATCCATACCCGGCCGCCCCCGGCGCCGCAGCACCAGGCGTGCGAACGGTTCCGAGGCATCTCCTGCAAATCCGCCCCCACGGCGCGGATTACGCGCCTGGGAGGTTCAAACACGCCGTTGTAGCGGCCCAGATAGCACGGGTCGTGGTAGGTTACCCGAATATCGGCCTTCTTGGCGGGCGCCAGCCTTCCGGTCCTCAACAATTCATCCACTAATTCGGTGGCGTGCAGCACGTTGAGCCCGTTGTATTCGTTCCTGAGCGCCTGATAGCTGTGCGGATCGGTGGTGACGATCCTCTCGAAACGGGCCTTTTCGAGTGACTTCAGGTTCTTGTCCCGCAACATGTCGTACAGGCCTTCTTCTCCCGCCCGCCTCACGTCGTTGCCCGAGTTCTGCTCTCCCTCGTAAAGAATTCCGAAGTCCAGCCCCGCCTGTTGAAAAACCAGGGCGGCGGCGCGGGTCGCCTCGGCCAGGCGCGGGTCAAACGAGGCATAGTCGCCCAGAAACCACAGGTACTCGACCGGCTCTTTGCGGGCGTCCTTGATTTTGAATGGCAGCCCCTGCGTCCACTTGGCACGGTTGCGCGGCGATTGCCCGAGCGAATTGCCTTAGCGCGTGCGGTTGGTCATTGCCTCCTGCAAGCGACTCTCCACCGCGCCTTCCGACACCAGGCGCCTGCGCAGTTGAATCAGAGCCGGCACATGCAGCACGCCCAGAGGGCAGACCTCGTCGCACGCCAGGCAGGTCGTGCAGGCCCACAGCCAGGATTCCGGAACGGCTTGCGAGACGCTCGCGCCGTTTGCCTTGCTCACGTACCGCTGCAAGGCCAGAATCAAGTCCCGGGGTGAAAGCGGGAAGCCTGCCGCCGCCGCCGGGCACGCTACATGGCAACGCCCGCAACGGATGCAGGCGTCCAGCATAACCAGTTCGTCGCGGCTGAAGTCCGGCACGGCGGCATAGCCTTCCGCGGCCTGTTGCAGCAACACGGCCATGGCCTTGCCCCGCTGCGCGGGCCGCAGCGCCAAGCCGTACCAGCCCACCAGAATGTGCCAGGCCTTGCTGTATGGAAAGTAGGCCACCAATGCAAGGGCCGTGACTGCATGCATATACCAGACGTAGACAAATGCCGAATGGGCGCCCGACTGGCTGAGGCCCATTCCGGCCAGCCAGCCGCTAACAGTCCAGCCAGCAAACGAAACCGTCTCAAACGCCGGCTGAGTGGCTCGAATGCGGAATGCTTCCACCAGAAAACCGCCCACGCCCGCCAGGCCTAGCAACCCCAGCAGCAGCCAGTCCTGCCGCATCAGTTCGCCGGGCTTTGGGAAAC
>CAYSBM010000399.1:0-3610 GCA_964429095.1 uncultured Solibacteraceae bacterium
AATCCGACCTCCCGTCTCAACGCCGCGGCCAATGTGCTAAGCTTCCCCAATCTGGAGGCCGGAAACATCGCTTACAAGCTGCTGATGCGCAGCGGCGGCGCCGAAGCGATCGGCCCCATCCTGATGGGGCTGTCCAAGCCCGTCCACGTATTACAGCGTGGCGCCGAGGTCAGTGAAATCGTCAATATGGCGGCCATCGCAGTAGTGGATGCCCAGGAGGCCAGCGTTAGTCGTATCCGAGCCTAGCCAGAATGGCCGCGGCGTCCGAGGCCCGTACGATCACACCCGCACGCATGCTCGCCGGCTCCGGCCGCTCATCGAACGCCTGAAACAGCGCCAGCTTGGCTACCGCATAGCGTTCGTTGCCGGCCAGCTTGCGGCCCCAGGCCTTTTCCACTGGCGCCAGCGAGCTCTCAGGCACCACCACTCTCACCGGTAAGCGCCGCTCGGCGCCCGCCGATGCCCGGAAAACGTATTCGATGGCCGGTCCCCCCTCGTAGCGCCTCTCGCGCCATCCCAGATAAAAGTACTGATACACATAGCCGCTTTGCGCCGCGTAGGTTTTCAGCCGGGCTCGCGCCGGGATGCCCCGTAGAAGGGGCTGCCTTCCCAACCACTTCGCCAGCCAGCCGAACATGCGCTTATGATAGCAGTGAGACAGGGTGTGAAACGCGCTAAAATCACATCGCCATACCCCATGACGGCTCCCGTGGCATTGCTCGCATGCCTTGTGGTTTCCCTATCCACGGCGGGTCCGGCCGGGGGTGCAACCAGTGAGCCTGACCCGCCCTTGAGGTTGGATTACCGCTGCGTTGAGGAGGATATTCAGCGCTTCGGCCTTACTTGCAGCGAAAGCGATCCCTGCCAGGTATTTCTTGAGCTGTCGGCGGTGGAAAGCGTGAGCGGGCGGATCTTCGTGACCGGCAATTTTCATACCTCTTCCACCACGCTGGCCTCTCTGCTCCTGGTCTCCGAGGATGGTGGACGCAGTTGGAAGGAAGCGCACGAGCGGTTGCCAGGTGCGGCGCTCGATCAGGTGCAGTTCCTCGGCCGCCCGAGCCTTGCTTGCTGGCGCCCTCCGATGCGGGCAAGACCTGGCGCCGACTGCCAATTTCCAGCGAGCCGAAAGTCGGGGCCATCGCCCAGTTTTGGTTCTCCTCCCGCGCCAACGGAATTTTGCTGCTGGACCGCACACAGGGCGGCGAGAACGGCGTCCGCTATGAACTGTTCGAAACCATGACTGGCGGAAGTAGTTGGGCTCTGAAGCAGGCCAGCGCACAGCCGGTTATCCGAGCCGGGACTTTTCCCGAACCGCGCCAGTCCGGCTGGCGCTTGCGCGCCGATGCCGGTGCAGCCGCCTACCGCCTGGAACGCGGGGACGGCGAGCGCTGGCAAACAGTGGCCAGTTTCCTGATCGCGGCCGGCGAATGCAAGCTAGTGAATGAGCAGCCGCAGCCCGAGCCGGAGCCGCCCGCTTCCCCACCGGTTTTTCAGATCCCCTCCCAGCCGCCTTCCGGCATTCCACAGCGCCCGATCAGGTAAGATGGTGATTCACTTCTTGATCGCGTGAAAATGACTTCTCCAACTGCCGCTACAGCGCAGACGGGCGGCGGCGCGCGCCGTGCTGTAGGGCTGGTTCTCTGTTGCAGGTTGCTTGGCGCCGGCGCGCAGGTGCTGATCAAGTCCGGCGCCAATGCGCTGCCGCACCCCAGTGTCTTGCAGATGATCACCAGCCCCTGGCTGCTGGGCGGCTACTGCCTCTATGGCATGAGCACCGTGCTGCTGGTGCTGGCTTTGAAGAAGGGCCAGCTCTCATTGCTTTATCCGGTCATATCGCTCACTTATGTCTGGGTCACCATCCTTTCGGTCATGGTTTTCCGTGAGGTCATGAATCCTTTCAAATTGGCCGGCATTGTCCTGATCGTGGCCGGTGTGGGCGTGTTGGGACTGGACGGGAGAAAAGCGTGAAGACCCCGCTTTCCAGCATGCTCCTGATGCTGGTGGCTTCGCTGTTTGGCTCCTTCGGCGCGGCATGGCTGAAGTCCGGCGCCGAGCGTTTGCGGTTCGACCGCGGCGCGCTGCTCCGCAACTACCATTTGGCGGCAGGTGTAGGTCTTTTCCTGCTTTCCAGTTACTTCTTCGTGCTGGGCGTGCGCCGGGGCGAGTTAAGCGGGCGGTAGCCCATGGTTTCGCTGGGCTATATTTGGACTTTGTTTCTGTCGCGCATCTTTTTCGGCGAGCCTTTCACGCGCGGAAAGATTGCGGGCCTGGCCATGGTCCTCGCTGGGATCGTGCTGCTTGGCTTGGGGAACCGTTAAGCTCCAGAACCTCGGCCTTCTCCTGTTGGTTCTATAAGGATCCTTCACCCGAGGATCCGCGCGCCGAAAGCTTTTCCTCCGGGTATTTCTCCACCCTGCTAATGACCGGATGCCCGTGCGTGCAGCCGGACGCTACAGTACGCCTTGGCGACCCAACGAACCTTGCTTCCCTGACATTTCAGGCGACCCAATTCGCCAAGCCCTGCTGACGGTGCTATAACGGAAGCGGAATGGGAAGCGCTCTGAGCCGCCGGGACATGTTGGGCGCGCTGGCCGCGCCGTTGGCTGCGGGCGAACGGTCCAGGGTGGTGATCGCGCGCGGGGCGGCCATGAACCAGGCAGCGATCGTGCGCGCCTTGGACAACGGCATGCAAGCGTATTTTGACGCCGACACTCCGGTTGAGGCCTGGCGCCGCATCGTGCGCCCCGGCGAGGTGGTAGGTTTAAAGGTGAACTGCCTGGCGGGCAAAGGCATCTCCACTCGCGTGGCGCTGGTGGAAGCGGTCTTGCAGAGGCTTCAGGAAGCCGGCATCCCAGCTCGCAACATTGTTGTTTGGGACCGTTTGAACGCAGACCTGGAGAGCGCCGGCTTCCGGCCCTCGGATAATCCCAACCGTGTCCGCTATCTGGGCAACGATGTGCTGGGTTACGAAAGCGAGCTGGCGTCCTACGGCGCCGCCGGCAGCCTGCTGTGCCGTACCCTCACCAGGGTCTGCGACACGGTCATCAATCTGCCGGTGCTGAAAGACCATGGCATTGTGGGCGTGACCCTGGCGCTCAAGAATTTTTTCGGGGCTATCCACAACCCGAACAAGTACCATTTGAACGTTGGCGACCCCTATGTGCCCGACGTCTACATGTTAGGGCCCATACGCCGCAAGGTCCGCCTGCATTTGTGCGACGCCATCACGGCGCAATACGAGGGCGGGCCTTCCTTCATGCCCCAATGGAGCTGGCCCTTCAACCGCCTGTTGATATCGCAGGATCCTGTGGCGCTGGACGCCACCGGCTGGCGGATCATCGAACAGAAGCGGGCTGAGCGCGGCATGCCGCCGCTGAAGGCTGTGCGCCGCGAACCTGCCTATATTGCGCGCGCGGCCTCGTCGGCCTACCGCCTGGGCGTCGCCGCTCCGGCCCGGATCGAGCGGCTGGAGGTCTAACGCCATGCAGCGCCGCAGCTTCCTACTCGGCTCCGCCGCGGCGGCCGCCGCGGACTCCGAGGCCCGGTTCATCCGCGCAGCCCAGTTTTACGCCACGCTTCCGTACAAGAAGATCAAGTGCCAGCTTTGCCC
>CAYSBM010000400.1:0-1655 GCA_964429095.1 uncultured Solibacteraceae bacterium
TCACCGCTGGGACGGCGCCGGTGGACGCGCGCTGGCACGTTCCCCCTTACTATCGGTTCATTACGACGAATGAGATACCGGTTATATCCCTTAGCGCCGGCCTAGGGAACCCTAAAGGGTCAGGTTGTTCAAACCTGGGAGAAGGGGGCGTGATAGGCACACTTAACGCCCCCGCCCCTCGTTCAGGGGTAGATTGGGGGTGCTGCTGGCTCTAACGCCAACCGGCTGGCGCTCTATTGCTTTTTCAGGGCGGCCTGGATCTTGGCCGCCAGCGCCTTGCTTTCCTTGCTCTCGGGTACGTCTTTGAGCGCCGCCAACGCCTCGCTGGCGAAGAGTTTCAACTGATCCGGCTTATCCAGTTTCATGCGGCCGAACAGTTGCGATTGGTCGTAGAGCGAACTGGCCATGGCGGTCATGAAAACGGCGCGCGGAACTTTTACTTCGCCCGCCTGGATCATGGCGTGCGCCTTGGCCACGTCCTCGCCGGTCCCGGCGGCCTTAGCCACCGCCAGCAGAAGCGATCGTTCCAGCACGCGTTTCTGCAACGTCTCCTGCTCGCTTTCGGTCAGAAGGATGCCGTTGCCCAGCTTGCTCAACAACGGCACTTGCGCCGCGCTTCCAGGCGGGAAAGGAAAGGCCAGAACGATCTCGGCTTCCTGGTGAGCTTGGCGGAAGGCGCGGAAAGTCTCAGCGAATTGCAGACTCAGCCTCCCCGCCATGGTGCGATAATCGGCAACGCGCTTGCGGAAAGGCGTAGGATTGGCTTTGTTAGCCCTCGCGCCGTACTCCCAGTTATCGGCCAGATCCATAAAAGCTTTGGTCAGCCCTGAGGTGAGCACCAGCCGCCAAGTTTGGGCCTTGGCGGTATATTGGTTCTCGGTCTTGCCCAGGGCCTCCAGATGGTCGGCGGTTTTCAAGTAGTCGGCGGCGTTGAAAGTTTCCCGCGCCGCCTGCCAGTAAAACTCCGGCGTGCCCTTTTGTGGCGGCGCTGGTCCCGTGGAGCAGGACGGCGAAAATAAGCTCGTACAGATAAGAACCAGCAGCGTCGACAGGTTTGTCCGTACCAGACGCATTGAATCCTCCTGCCGGATCTGTGTATCACAATCCGGAGCGCCGTGCAAGCGTTCCGGTAGAGCGGATGCACCTATCATGATGTCGCTGATATTGGCAAGTGGGATGTCTGCGTGCGAGTTCCACTACATGTGATCCTTCTGTTTGATAGCATGAGGGGAAGGCTCCGCGTTGCCGGAACAATGACGCTGTGGATCACGGCCGCCGCATTCTTGCTGCTTGTGAGCGGCGGGTCTTGGATGCTGGCCGCTTACGGCAGGCGCCGGTGGGTGATCCTTACACAAGTCTTGCGTGCGCCGTTATCCTGCGCCACCGGCACAGCCGCGGCCCAAGCCGTCGATTTTCGGGAACTGGCGGATCTGCCCGCGCCTGTCCAGCGGTACCTCCGAAAGGTGCTCGTCGAGGGCTCCCCTGTGATCGCCGCCGTGCGAGTCCGCCATGCAGGCGAGTTCAACATGAGCGAAACAGGAGATTGGTGGAGGCCTTTTTCGTCGGATCAGTTGGTGAAGGTCCGTCCTCCGGGTTTCGACTGGGATGCCAGCATCCGCATCCTCCCACATGAGCCGCTTCGGGTGCATGACGCC
>CAYSBM010000400.1:1665-3585 GCA_964429095.1 uncultured Solibacteraceae bacterium
CCTATGTTACGGGGGAAGGCAGCCTTCAAGCGGCCTTGCTCGGTTTGTTTCCCCTGGTCAGTCTGAGCGGCCACGGGGCGCTCGCCGAGGGCGAACTCATGCGATTCTTGGCCGAAGCAGCGTGGTATCCCACGGCGCTCCTGCCCAGTCAGGGCGTTCGCTGGACGGAGGTGGATGCGCGGGCCGCACGCGCAGAGTTAAACGACGGCGAGGTGTCGGTCAAACTGCTGTTCCGCTTCAATGATCAGGACTTGATCGAGAGCGTTGAAGCTGAGTCGCGAGGCCGCATGGTAGGTAAACAAGTGGCGCCCGCTCCATGGGGTGGCCGCTTCTGGAACTACCAGCGGCGCGCTGGAATGCTCGTGCCGCTCCAGGGCGAGGTCGCCTGGTTGTTGCCGGGAGTCGCCAAGCCGTATTGGCGTGGCCGGATCACCGCCGTGGAGTATCAGTTCGTAAACAAGCGGTAAGCGCCAACCAAGGGAGAGATCAACATGGCATCCGTGCACGCCTACGATGCTGCCGCGAGCCAAATCCGGCAAGCCGGTGGACAGCCATCGGGAACGGCGCCGCTCACGCGGGAATTGGTGCGTCTGGCGGCACTGGCGGCCTCCAGCCACAACACGCAGCCCTGGAAGTTTCGGATTGGCCGCGAATATATCGAGATTCTTCCGGATTTTGAACGGCGCTGCCCGGTGGTCGATCCAGATGACGCCCATCTTTTCAAGAGCCTTGGGTGCGCGGCCGAGAATCTGGTGCATGCGGCGGCCGCCCACGGCTACGCCGCTGAGGCGAACTTCGATGCCCAAGCCGAGTCGGTCCTGATCCAGTTGCGGCCGTCGTCTGCTTCCCGCCCGACGGATCTTTCCCGCGCCATCACGGTGCGCCAATGCACCAAGACTCCTTATGACGGCTCCCCGCTGGCCAATGACCAGATGAGGCTCCTCGAGCTGGCTGGGCAAGGTTCCGGCGTGCGGACCATATTTCTGACCGAGCGCAAACAGATAGAAACAGTCATCGAGTACGTAAATCAGGGCAACCACGCCCAGTTGTCCGACCCCGCCTTCCGTAGGGAGCTTGTTTCCTGGATCCGTTTCAATCCCGGCGACGCGCTGCGTACGGGCGATGGCTTGGCGGGGCGCACGACAGGGCAACCCGCGCTGCCCGCCTGGCTGGCGAAGTGGATCATCGGCTTTGTGCTTACACCCAAGTCTCAAGCCGATGCGGACGCGAAAAACATCAGAAGCTCTTCCGCCGTCGTGATCTTCGTCAGCCGGCGGGATGACAAAGCCGCATGGGTGGAAACCGGGCGGCTATATGAGCGCTTTGCTCTCCAGGCGGCAGCGCTTGAAATTCGGAATGCGTTCATCAACCAACCGGTCGAGGTTCGCCTGTTGCGGCCGCAATTGGAATCCTGGCTCGGACTGAAGGGAGAAAACGCCCTGCTGGTAGTGCGGATCGGCCGCGCCGGGCTTGCGCCGTACAGTTTACGGCGACCGGTCGAAGACATCATCCTTTCTTGTTAGCCTCGGATGCGTAGCCGGGGTTCGTTTGCAGGCGCAGGTCGCAACCAGTAACCGGCGGCGTATGTGGCCGCACACCCCAAAGGGGGTGCGGTGTGGTTAGTTACTGGTTCCGACCAACCGTCCAACCGCCGGCGGGGGCTTTGAACAGCAGCGGCTCGAGCTCATTAGTGAGGGCAGTCCCAAGGTCCTGACTGGTAAAACACTCTTGAATGGAAATGTTTTGATCAGAGCAGGAGCAGTCTTGGGTCTACCTGGCTACCAACTTTCACGCATTGAAGAATGGAATGGAGCGTGCGGCTCTCGGCCCGGTATACCGGGCCGCGCGCCTGCCCGCACTGTGGGGGCATCCGCCTGCGGAATATCGGCCAGGTCTTCTGGCTTCTTGCTGGTGAATTTC
>CAYSBM010000401.1:0-3579 GCA_964429095.1 uncultured Solibacteraceae bacterium
GTTGAAGGCCTCGGCCCGCAGTTGGACCACAACCCGCTCGGTGACACGGATCTGCCTGCGCAAGGCAACGTTGATTTCCGCCGCTGCGAATCCTCGTATGATGTTGCGGCCCAAATTGCCCATGACGCCTTCCTCAGGCGCGGAGAACGCAGCAAGGCGCAGCTTCTTGCCGCCGGGCGCGTGAACGTCGGCGATCCACACTGGGCCTCCGGCGTAATTGGGACGCACCTGCGAATAGACTTGGCGGTACTCATCGGTCTCGCCGTCGCCGTCTGTGTCCGCCGAAATGGTCAGCAGGGTCATGCTGCGTACATCGAACGGAAGGCCGGTTCGGGCGCTGAATAGAGAATCGGTGGCCCAGCCCCCGAACAACCAACGGAGGGGCTTCAGTGCGGGCGCGGGGAATTGGCCGCTCGCCGACGCATTCACGACGTGGCGGGCATCATAGTCCGACGAACCGCGGTCGGCTCCGCGCATCAGAGCAAACCCGCCTACGCTGGCATCGCTCGAAGCGTTGTCGAGCGCATGGCTCCAGGTGTAGCTGGCCTGGGCCTGTATGCGCGGCGCCAGCGCGCGGCGGTACTGCACCTGCATTCCGTGGTAATCCGATTTTGCTCCGTTGTTGGTGACCATCAACATGTAGTATTCGGTGCTCCGGAAGGACGGGCTGGTCTGCTGGAGCAGCAGACGGCGTCCCGCGTTTCCCACGTACCCCACACTGACCATGTGACCTACTCCCAGACGGTGCTCCACGGTTGCGCTCCATTGGTAAACCAGCGGCGCCTTCAGGAGGGGATCGGCTGAATAGACCTGCCCGTAGGGTTTGGCGGCTGGAAGCGAGGGCGCGGCCAGGTTATCCGCCGAAAGCGGGAAGGCCACGTTATTGAGAATCGTGCTATTCGCAAAGGGCGGCCCGTTGAACGCCGCTGTGCTCGATCCATACCCGATATCGTAAAAGACCCCCGCTCCCATACGGAATACCAACTCGCGGTTCACGCGGTCGCTGATTAGACGTGTCCATCCGATCCGGGGAGCAAGGTTCAGCCACTTGGTCTTGTACAAGGGCCCCGCGTCAACCAGGGAGTTGTAGTAGTCCAGCCCGATCGGCTTGTCGCTGTTCCAAGTGTTGGGAGCCGGGTTTACGTCCCAGCGGATTCCGTATGTCACGGTGCTGCGGCTGGACGCCTTAAACGTGTCCTGAATATAGAAAGAGAAGTTCTGAAACATCGGATAACGCTTCACCTTGGCCGCAGTCAGACTCCCGTTGGTCGCGTAACCGGAGAGCAGGGCGCCCTTCTCACCGGTGAGGCCGTTGAACGATATGGTGTTGCCGTAAGGGCTGTAGCGGTACGCGCCCAGTTGTATGCGGTAGTCGAATCCGGCCTTGGCTTGGTGGACCGAATCCGAAACCGACTGGCTGAAGACGGCGTTCACCTGGTTTAGCGTGTTCTGCGAGCGCTGCCCTTTTGAATAGCCGCCAACGCCCACCACGTAGATCGTTGAGGACCCCAAAGTTGAATCCACGCCGCTCGGAAACAACAGCGAGTCGTCGGGGACTATGGCGCCACCGAAGTTATCCATCAAAGAATACGACGAGTACCTGGATCGGGTAATGTTAAGCCTCAAGTCGTTAACTGCATCGTCGCCTCCGTTCCAGGTTGCGGCGGCGACAACCGATTGCGATTTGAAACTCGAACTGGTCAACATGCTCGAGTTGGAGATGCCTCCTCCACCGCGCGAGGCCGAGTCCGACGACGTGTAACCATAGCGCAGAAAAGTCGCGAGGCTCTGGCGGAAGGTGTGGTCCAGCCGCAGCGTGCCGCTTTGGCTCTGGTTCGGCGTTGAATAGACGCCGAAGAACTGCGCGGCGCCGTAGGAGAGTTCCGGTCCATTGGGGACGGGGAAAGCCTCGAGGTAAGGCCGCAGCTTGGCAGGCGCGCTGGCGCGCGTGGCCAGATCCGGCACGCTGTCGATCGCCGTACCCGGTTGCCAGTAGTCCAACATTTCATAAGAAGCGAAGTAAAAGGTCTTGGCCTGCTGTACCGGGCCGCCCAGGGAAGCGCCATAGTTGTTTTGGCGCATCTTCTGCCGGTCGAAGCCTGCTGCATTGGCGAACCAGTCGTTGCCGTTCATCTTCTCGTTGCGCACATACTCGTAGACTGAACCGTGCATCTGGTTCGTGCCGCTGCGGCTCATGATGGAAACCTGGGCGCCGGGCGAACGTCCGAACTCAGGTGCGAAGGTCGACGTCTGCACGCGAACTTCCTGTACCGCGTCCATGGGCAGAAACAAGCTGCCGTTGTCGCTGGATCCGCTCGACGGGCTTGCCCCGCCCGGGCCGCGGCCCGGGCCTCCCATGGACCCCATGAACATGTTCGGGGCTACGATGGCTGGCGCCGCGTTGGCGCTGGTGCCGTCGATCATGTAGTAGTTGGTATTGGACCGCAAGCCGTTGGCATGAATGCCGTTGTCACCCGGGGAACTGGTCACCGAAATCACTCCGGGGGTCAATGACAGTACCGACTGCGCGGTACGGCTTGCCAGCGGCAGGTTGACCGCGTAGTTGCCGCTAACCACCGCTCCGGTGGAAGTGTCCGTCAATACACCCTCCATAACCGCGGTTACGTTCACTACGGTCGGTTGTGCGGCGGCCACCGCGAGCGTCAGCTTCAGCGATTGGAGATCCCGCGCGTGCAAGCTTACGGTGTTCAGCACCAGCTTGTTGAAACCAGCCTTTTCTACCTCAAGCTGATACTCCCCCGGAGGCATGCCTTCCAACAGCAAGGCTCCCGTTTCGTTTGTCAGGCCGGTTTTCACAGCGCCGCGCTGTTTATCTGTCAGGATCACTTTCGCCTGGGGGACCGCGGCGCTAGAAGAGTCCCATACGATGACCGCCAGCTTGGCAGCCTCCTGCGCCCAAAGGTGCGTTTGCAAGCCGGCTAGGCACACTGCAAAGGAAAATACAATGATTCTCGGCACCAGCGATTTCCTTAGCAAGAGCAAGGGACGCGGTGCCGCCGGAATGCTGGTACGGGAGTAAAGAAGTTTTGACGCCGATTAACTGGAATTTAACCTGCCTAACACAATCTTAAAATTGGGGAAGCTCATGAATGCGTCATGATTGGAAGAATAGGGAGCCAACGATGAATAGATGTAAAGCGTTTCTTATTGCGATTCTGCCCGCCTTCGGCTTGGCCGGAGAATTTTGGAACGACAAGGAGCCCGCGCAATGGTCAGAAAAGGAAAGGCAGCGCATTCTAACCAGCTCGCCGTGGAGCCGGAGCGCTAGCAGTGAATTTAATCCTCGCAACCTGCGTGGCGGCCGCGGGGAAACTCGTCTTCCGCCAGGTGGTCCGCCTGCCATGGACGGTGAAGGCCGCCGAGGTCCGGGAATGGGTATTCCGGGAGGACGCGGACCCATGGGGGCGCCGGAATTCCATGCGCTTGTGCGGTGGGAGAGCGCTCTGCCCGTGCGCGAGGCGCTCAATGAGAAGTTGCCGCGCGCCTACGAGGGATACTACGTGCTATCGGTGGGGGGCTTGCCGCAATTGAGGCGCCCGCCGTCACATCGCGAGGGCG
>CAYSBM010000402.1:0-3575 GCA_964429095.1 uncultured Solibacteraceae bacterium
GCCCTGCTGATTTTCGGGCCGAAGAAGTTGCCCGAACTTGGCAAGACGATCGGAAAAGCGCTCACCGAATTCCGCCGCGCTTCCAGTGAACTGAAGTCCACTTGGGATCGCGAAATGGTAAACCTCGAGCGGGAAACTGAATCGTTGAGGGAGGTAACGAACAGCTATCACAATGAGATCGCTAGTTCGACCTACGACTCCTCTTACGATTCTTCCTATTACGACTCGGGCTATAACGGCTACGAATCGTATGAATCCACCGACTCGAATCCGTCCACTGTAAGCGCATCCGCACCTGAGGGCGCTGAACTGACAGCCGAAACAACGCCGCAACGCGCAGAGAACGCCGAGCCCGGCGTGGCAGGGACCGCGCCACTGGAACCGGACGCGCTTACAGAACCAAGCGCCAGCGCATCCGCCAAATCCGCCGCAGCGGCCGATCCGGAAGCTGTGAAGACATAGAGCTGCCCTAAATAGCATGCCAGCGCCAGACGATCCCAACGGGGCGCCGTCCCCCGAGAGCACCGGTCTGCCGGGTCCGCAGAATGCCGGCCAAACCGAGACGCCGTACGAGTACGACTCCTATTATCCGCATGACAATGAGGATCCGTACTCTGCGGGCGGCGAGATGGCGCCCACAGCGCCTCAGCAGAGCACCGGCGCACCTGCTGAGCCCCAAACCAGCTCTGGCGGCGGCAGTGAGCCGCCCGGCGAAGAAAAAGAAGGCGAGCCGGAGGCCGTGGACCCTGAAGAGGAGGGCATGGTTCGAATGTCCTTCCTCGAACACCTGGAAGAGCTTCGTTCGCGCATTATCAAGGCTCTGGCGGGCGTAGGGGTGGCCTTCGTATTGAGTCTCACCTTTGCCAACCAGCTTTGGTTGATCGTGAGCGCGCCGGCTGTGGATGCTCTCCGCCAATTGGGACTGCCGGATCCCCGTTTGGCCCAGATTGCGCCGATGGAAGTGTTCAACATCGTCTGGATCAAGCTGCCGATTCTGACGTCGATCTTTCTAGCTTCTCCGTGGGTGTTGTACCAAGTGTGGGCCTTAATAGCGCCGGGCCTGTATAAGAGAGAGCGCCGCTGGGCCGGTCCGTTCGTGGTCTGCTCGGCAGGGTTGTTTATCTTGGGCGGCTTGTTCGCCTATTTTGTTGCCTTCCGTTACGGCCTGGTCTTCTTGCTGGGCATTGGGCGCGACATCAAGATCCTGCCGGTCGTGTCCGTCACCGAGTATTTTGACCTGTTTGTCAACGTGATTCTGGGCGTCGGGCTGGTGTTCGAGTTGCCAGTGCTGGTTTTCTTCCTGACGCTGCTGCGTATTGTGACTCCGGGTTTCCTGCTGCGGAATTCTCGCTACGCCATCCTCATCATCGTTATCATCGCTGCAATTGTCACTCCCACGCCGGACGTCTTCAACCTGATGCTGTTTGCGGTGCCCATGTGCCTGCTGTTTTTTGTGGGCATTTTCGCCAGCTATCTTCTGACTTTGAGCCGCGAAGGCAAACGGTTCCCCTGGCGGCGCTTATTCTATGGCCTGGGAGCCGCACTCGCGCTGGCGGCTGCCGGTGCGTATCTGGCTGTGGCCAAATACGGCTATAAGCTAGTACTTTCTTGGCCTTTTCTAACAAAATAACGAACCATTTTCCTATTGGGTTTTTTTATGCGGCGGACTACCATGCCAATGGGTCCATTCCCGTTTACCGACGTGGAGTCTGCTATATGGATTTATTTCGAATCATTCAGCAGTTGTACGAGGAAAGAAAGCGTCTGGATCGCGCCATTCAAGCACTTGAGAGTATGCAGGAAACCGAACAACCCACCGCGGGCAAGCGCCGGGGACGCAAGTCCATGAGCCGCGAAGAGCGGCAAAGAGTGTCTGAGCGCATGCGCCGCTACTGGGCCGCGCGGCGCAGCAAGGGTTAGGCGCCTCATTGCGCTATCCTGACTATTGGCGATAACGCTGGAATGTCTTTCAGCCTGAGTGAGGAGGGCAAACAATGTTTGAAGGCCGATTCGGGCGGCGCTATTTTTTCTATGGACCGCTACTGGCCGGCGCGGTACAGAGCGGCGGATTCGGGAGCGTCCGTTCTTTGAAAGCCGCCGGATATAAGTCGCCTAATGAGAAGCTGAATTTGGCGGCGATCGGAGCCGGCGGGCAGCCGGCGGCCGACCTGCGCATCGCCCAGGGCGGCGTGGAAAACGTGGTGGCTCTGGCAGATGTCGATTGGGATCGCGGGGCGGAGTCCTTCAAGCGTTATCCGGAGGCGAAACGCTACAAGGATTACCGGCGCATGCTGGACGAGCAGGGCAACCAGATCGACGCCGTGATTGTGGGACCGCCGGACCACATGCACGCCAAGGCGGCCCTGGATTGCATGCAGGCCGGTAAGCATGTCTACTTGGAAAAGCCTCTTACACGGACTGCGTGGGAGGCCCGCGTGTTGACGCGCGCAGCCGAAAGGTACAAGGTTGCGACGCAGATGGGCAATCAGGGATACTCGCACGACGCCACGCGCGTGGCTGCGGAAATTATCTGGTCGGGCGAAATCGGCGATGTGCGCGAAGTCCACGCCTGGAGCGGGCGCCCGGGCTGGCCGCAGGGCATGACGAAAGTGCCGCCGCCGACGCCGGCGCCCGATACGTTGGACTGGGATCTGTGGCTGGGAGGCGCGGCGGCCAGGCCGTTTACGGCTGGAGATGAGGAGTACCGTAAGTTCGCGGCGACGCACAACGGTTCGCCCCACTTCGGCTTTTACCTGCCCTTCAACTGGCGCGGCTTTTACGATTTTGGGAGCAGTCTGATCGGGGATTGGGGGATTCACATCCTTGGTCCGGCCAACTGGGCCTTGCAGCTTCACCCCAAGTATCTGATCAGCGTCGAGTGCGTGAAAAAGGATTCCTTGCCGCCTTTCACCTTCCCCAATAAGCTGACGATCCGTTACGACTTCGGCCCGCGGCCCGGCATGCCTCCGGTTACGGTTTATTGGTATCAAGGCGTGGACGGCGACGCCTATCTCCCGCCAGGCATGACCGTGGAACAAGCCGCAAAGATTCCCGGCCAGGGGCCGCAGGTGGGTCCCGTGCGGGGGCAGGGCGGCTTTGTTCCAGGTAGCGGAGGCACGGCCCCGGCCAAGCCGGTGCGGTCCGGCTACAACATGTTCTTGGTGGGGGCGAAAGGCTATGTGGGGACCTGCGGGCGGGGAGAGGGCGTGGGCCTGCTGCCCGGCAAGCGCTGGGCCGAGTACAGATTGCCCCCGCCTTACTTGACCCGCTCTCCCGGCGCCAGCACTGGGTCGAACCACGACGCGCACTGCCGTGACTTCATCCGCGCGGCCAAGGGCGGCGCGCCGGCCTGCTCGAATTTCAGCATTGCGGGTCCGTTCACTGAATGGCTGGTTCTCGGCGCGGCGGCCGTGCACGTGGATGGCAAGCTGATATGGGACAACGCCAAAGGCGAGTTCACGAATCAGAAGGAAGCCAACCGCTGGGTGAAGCCCCACTTCCGCAAAGGCTGGGAAGTGAAACTTTAGGGGTGTGCGGCGTTGGCGCCGCACACGCTAAATGGAAAATGCGGAAAG
>CAYSBM010000403.1:0-3571 GCA_964429095.1 uncultured Solibacteraceae bacterium
GGGATGGATTGCTGACCGCCTTGCGGGTGCTTGAAATCGCGGCGGAGGCGGACTGGAATCTGGACAGGTTACTCCGGGATTTCCGGCTGTATCCGCAGGTGCTGGTGAACGTCCGGGTGAAGGAGAAACGGCCGTTCGACGAATTGCCGCGCGTAGTGAGCGCGATGCAGCGCGCTGAGCGTGTGCTGGGCGCAAGCGGCCGCCTGCTGGTGCGGTATTCCGGGACCGAACTGCTGGCCCGCGTCATGATCGAAGGGCCCGATCAAGGCATGGTCGAAGCGCTTGCAAGCCGCATTGCGGAGGCCATCCGGGCCGAGTTGACTTGAATTTTCATACGGGAGGACAAAGAGAATGTTGATGAGAACCGTTCTAGTTTTATCGCTGGCCGTTCTGGCTTGGGCTCAGACCGAGAAACCCAAGCTTCCCGGCGAGGATTGGGTGCGGCTGTTCGACGGCAAGAGCCTGAACGGTTGGACCAAGATCGGCAACGAAGAGTGGACGGTGGAAAACGGCGCCATTCACGGACGGGCTGTCACGCGTGAGTACGGCTACCTGCAAACCGATAAAGCCTACAAGGATTTCCACCTGGCGCTGAAGTTTAAGTGCGTGGGCGATGGCAACAGCGGAGTCTTCTTCCATGTCGCCTTCAAGCCTGGCACCGCCGACGTAGCCAGCGGCATGCAGTTTGAAATCGATTGCGCCATCAACCGCCACACCGGCGGCGTTTACGACAACAAGCGCGCCTGGATCGTCTGGCCCGCCCCGGAAAACGAGACCGTGGTGAGGCAGGACGACTGGAACGAATATCTGCTCAAGGTGGAGGGCAACCGCTACGTGGCGCGGCTAAACGGGGTGCATGTGCTGGATTTTACCGCTCCCAAGCCGAACGCGCTGGATGGCCCCATCGCCTTGCAGTTGCACGCCGGTGGGCGCGGCGACATGATGTTCAAGGACATCTGGATCCGCGACCTGAGCAAGCGTTGAACCGGCGCTGGGCGGGCGCGTGATAGACGGTTATTGGATAAAGCCAAGCTGCCGGAGGGTAGCCGCGGGCTCTTCGGCGTCGAATTGCGTCAGCATCGCCTTTTGATAGCCGTTTTCAATCGCGATGGCGAAGGGCGGATCTACGAATTGAAAAGCCTGGCGCAAGGTGTCAACGTCTTTCGAGATGCCCGCCTTTAGACCCGTTGTTTGGAGGAACTCGACGGCAAACTGAGGCTGCCGGGTGGCGACGGCGATCAGCTTGGTTGCTCCCCAATTGTGCTTGGCCAGCGCGCGCGCTGCTTCGTCGCAGTGCCGGCATTCAGGGTCGAATACGTAGATAAAGACCCGCCCCTGGCTTAAAGGAAACCGCCGGCCTTCCACCATGATCGAATCCGGCGCCCGGGCTCCTTTGACTCTGGCGGCGCTGACGCCGTAAGACATGCCGGCGAACACGGCGACAGCGCCGAGGACGAGCGCGGCGCTCCGCAGGCCCCTGGACGGGCGCGACCACCAGCCCACCAGTACAGCGCCCACCAGCATAAGGGCGTCAGTGATGAAAAACATCGGGCCGACCAAACGCTGGATCCACGGAAAGCAATTGCATTCGTCGCCGCGCAGAACATCGTAGTAATAACCGATGTAGGCCATGAAGGCCACCAGCGACAAGCCCACAAGCCAGGCGCCCCAGCGGCGGAACCGCGGCACCAGAATCAACACGCCGGCGAAGGTCTCCAGGGTGCCCACCACAACCGCCACCGGCAGACTAAAGGATTGCGGGAATTGAGCCTGCGTCATGCGGACGGCGGCGGCAAAAGGATCCACCACCTTCCAAATTCCACTGATCAGATAAACCATCGCCAGGATGAAGGCAATCAGATGAGAGAGAAGCCGCTGCCATGCGGGCGGCTCGAGCTGGATGTTGCCTTCTTCGACCTGCGCCGAACCTTGAGACATGATTTCTATATTCTATTCATGATTGCCGCATCGCCGCAGGGACGATAGGGACTGCTGGCAGCCGCGTGCAGCTTTCCGGTCGCCTAACTGGACGATGTCGCAGTGGAACCGGCGTGGCGCGACGGCAGCGCCAGTAACCAGAGCCACGCCGTGACCATTACGGTCCAGGCGATAGCCAGGCGTATGGCCAGGCTGGCGATCTGCACGTTGAATCCTTCGAAACCCGGCGCCCACTGAAACAACTGCCACGGAAGCCAAAAGCCGGTGAATACTCCCGCCAGGGCAGCGGCCCAATAGCGCTTGCGGCGGAGCGAACGCGAGGCTTCACGCCAGGTCAGGCTGAGGTACGGAACCAGCGCGACGAAGCCCAACCAAAGAATGGCGGTCCAGAAAAGGGCTACCCACTGAGTGACCGCTGCGGGCTCCAATGGCTTTCGCAGCATCATAGCCGCCAGCGAGGCCAGCCAAGCGCCCTGGCGGGGTGCGCCGGCGCCGAGCCACTGGATCAGCCCGGCCCACGCCACCAGCCCGCCCAGCCACACCGCACACTGCCGGTAGCGCGCTTTCGAGCCCGCCATGGCCCCTGCGCTGGCCCCAGCGAGCCAGATGATGCCCCCGGCAATGGCCATCGCCATCACAGCCGACAACGCCAGATGCCAGATCTTCTCATCCGGTATCCAGAACCAGCCATAGGCGGCGGCTAGCAGACCCGCTCCGCCCAAGACGTTCGCCAGCCAGCCCCTCCAGTGCTCCCAAACCGCTCTCCATGCATCCCGTTCCGGCATCATATCACCTCCACCACGCCTACATCGGTGGCCGTCAACTGCTGTGGCTGATACATCGGTTGAATGCGCGCCGGGTTCGCACGGGAGTGGCCCGGATTCACGGCTTTCAACAGATACACATACTGCGCCTGCCTGCGATCAAGATAGGTTTGGAAAATCGCCGCCCGGCCGTCATGATACTCGCGGCGGTTGAGCCACCAGCTCCACCAAGCGGGTTTTCCATTGAGTTCGATCAGGTCGTCACGCTCGATGAACTCGAAACCTGCCGGGTTGGGGTTTTCCACCATCACATTGTGCCAGTTGGCGCCGCTCACTGTCAGCCTGACCAGCAGCGCGAAGCCCAAATCATGCCGATCATAGCTCACCCCAGCCGGCGACGCTGAAATAGTCGCCAGATCCGTTTCGGGAGCATGGTCAACGGCGTTGAGTCTATGGTCATGTGTTGACTTTTGGGTCCAGCGGAACGATGAGCTAGGCACAAGTCCGGGTTGCGACCGCAGATCCTCAGCGCGGTCCGGGAGTTGTTCACGGCGGAGGGTGTCGAAAGAGTCTCCATGCGACGCATCCCCACGACTACCGCATCGCCTTTCTCAGCGACGCGCGGGACTACCCCTCTCGCAGGCAGGAGGGGCTTCCGCCGGATTTAGTGGCGCGGGCCATACATCGGCGCTTTCACGCCAACCTGCAACGAGGGATCGAACAAGGCATATTTCGTGCCGTGGACCCTGAGATGGCCACAGTGGCTCTGATCTTCGAACCCGAATTCCAATGGGTGGGACCGCGCCAAGTTCGTTGAGGAGGCCATTGATTATCTCATCCGAAGCATTAAGAAATAAATATAAAGATTT
>CAYSBM010000404.1:0-3568 GCA_964429095.1 uncultured Solibacteraceae bacterium
AACTTACGCGCGCTATCTTGCCCAAGGCGCCGCCACCATTGTGCACCTGCTGGATCCGGAAAGGCTGATCCTGGCCGGCGGCATCGCGCAGAACAATCCCTTGTTGATCGAAGCTCTGGAATCCGAACTCCAGGCGCGGCTTACTCTGGCTGGCCGGCGCAATCTCAAAATCGGCGCCAGTAGCCTCGGCTACTACGCCGGCGTCTACGGGGCGGCCGCCGTAGCCCGCCAGTTTGTGACGGCCTCCTAGCGCCGGCCTGTGCCTGCCAAGCTGTATTTGCGGCGGCGCGCCCGGCCCAATGCCAGCAAGCCCGCCCCGGCAAGCAAGCGGGTCCCCGGTTCCGGCAAGCCTACTACGCGAGCCACCATGTCGTTGTAGTCGCCGTTGATCTCATCGCCGGCGTAAATGCGTGGCACGTCCTCCACGCCGATCCAGATTACATCCGGCTCGCTGCCCCCGCTGGTTTCGCGGAAGGCCGTAAAATGCTGCCGGCCGGCTTCGGCGCCGCTATTCAGACTGGATTGCGTGTAGAAAATGTCGCCCAAGCCGTTGACCAGGTAGTAGCCGTATTGCAAGGAAGGTGTAAAGACAACCTCGGCCCCAACCGCATCTGGACCAGAGAAGATAGGATGCCGCGTGGAGGGGTCGGCCACGTCGTACCAGCCAAACTCATTCAGCGTTGCCCACGCAGTATTCTCCAGCCGCAGCGTGGCGGTAAGCCAGGCATGCGTCAGCGTGAAATAGAAGTCCGTGGCTGGTCCGCCAGAGGGGTCTCCATACCACTGGGGAGTCACGCCCGGTGAGCGCAAAGGATACGCACCGTCATAACCGCTCAGAAAATACGCAATGTTTCCCCTCGGTCCATCGTAAGATTGAGAATCAATGTAAGGGTAACCATCGGATGCCAGCGTGGCAGGAAAGTCTTGCCAGATACCATTGCCAGTAATCGGATCGGCATATATCGTCGCCCCGGCTAGAAACGCGATTAACAGCAAGCGGCACATAAGCTCTGGGATGCCTCTCATCATCTACCAGCAGCTTAGCGTTCAAAGTTTGTCTCGCCTAGACGACGACCGTACCAATTTCTAACAACAATTCGTCTGTGCGTACCAGTACCTCAAATCAGTACTGAAGCACGGGGCTAAGTGAAATTACGGATGAGCTATAGAAGGTTGTCCCGCCCAGCCTGCTCCAGCTTCCCTACCACTTTCCCTACTCGCTGGGCTTGCTCGCGGCCCACAATCAGTAGCGCGTCCGGAGTCTCTACTACAACCAAGTTGCGCACGCCCACTAGCGCGGTGAGTTTGCCCGGCGCGTCGACATAGTTACCCACGGCGTCCTCCGCAATGGCCTCGGACCGCAGCACATTGCCGGAGGCGTCTTTCGGCAGCAACTCGTAGACGGCCCCCCAACTGCCCACGTCGTTCCAGCCAATATCGTCACTGGCCACCCCTACGACATTGGAAGCTTTTTCCAGCACTGCGTAATCCACCGAAATATTCTCGCAGTGGGGAAAGACTTCCCGCAGGCGTGAAGAGAAATTGCGCGAACCCCAGGCAGGCAAGCAAGCCAGCAAAGCCGCCGTGCGCGGCAGGTAACGCCGCAGCGCTTCCAACAGGACGTCGGCGCGCCAGAAAAACATCCCCGCGTTCCAATAAAACCGTTTCTGTCGCAGAAAACGCTCCGCGGTCCGGACGTCCGGTTTCTCGCAAAACCGCAAGACCGGCCAGGTGCGCAGCGCCCCGGCTTGGACTCCTTTGGGAAACTCGATGTAGCCGAATCCAGTTTCAGCCCGCCTCGGTTGTATGCCTAGCACCGCGATCCGGCCCTGGGCCGCCGCCTGAAGCGCCGGCTTGAGGAGCGCCCGGTAGCGGGCAGGTTTCTGGATCAATTGATCGGCCGAAAACACCGCCATCACCGCGTCGGGATCCAGCCCGTGCAGAATGTGCGCAGCCAGCCCCAGAACCGGGGCGGTGTTGCGTTGGACGGGTTCGGCAAGAATTTGCGCTCGGGGAATCTCAGGCAATTGCCGCACAATTTCCTGTCGCACATGCTCATTTGTGAGCACCCAGATGCGCTCGGCGGGGAACAGTGGCCTCAGCCTGTCCACGGTCTGCTGGATTAGCGAGCGGTCTCCGAAAAAGTTCAACACCTGTTTGGCACGCCGCTTGCGGCTGTGTGGCCAAAAACGCGTCCCCCGTCCTCCGGCCAGGATGAGCGCGTAGTTATGAGAAGCAGCCATCAGTTGATCGGGTAGGCATGAATGAGCTTTAGGGTACGCTTCCACCGGGTCTTGGTGAAAAAATTCTGCGCCAGATCCAGCATGTGGTCAAAGCCGATCGTCGGGCTGGCCAGCCGCGCGGGGGGAGCATCGTCGGACCAATAGATGATGAGCGGCTTGCCGATGATGTTCTTGCGCGGCACAAAACCCCAGTAACGGCTGTCCAGCGAAGAATCGCGGTTGTCTCCCATGGCGAAATAATTGCCCGGCGGGACTACAACTTCCCCGTTCACCACGTGATGCTCCAGCATAGCCTGGCCCTGCGGAAACAAGGGCACATTCGGCTCGCCGGGGAAATTGTCACGGTAGGAATCGATGTACTCCGTCTTGTGGTACTTGTACGGTTCCACCAGTTTCTTGCCGTTTAGGTATACCTGCTTGTTCTCCACACGTATGCGGTCCCCCGGCACCCCGATGACGCGCTTGACGAAGGTCTGGTTGATATCCACCGGGTAGCGGAACACGATAATGTCGCCGCGCTTGACCTCGCTGTAAGGCAGCAGATGCTTGCTCAAGGGGCCCGGTGGAGCATACGCCAGCTTATCGACCAGCAGATGATCGCCGATCAGCAGCGTGTCCTCCATGGATCCAGTGGGGATCACAAAAGCCTGCACCAGAGTCGTCGTGCCGAACAGCAACAGCAGGATGGTTACCGTCCACTCCGCGATGGCGCCCCGCGGCCGCTCTACCTGAACGTCCTGTTTGGGCGGCGCCTGCCCCGCCGGGGCGCTTGCTTTGGTTGTAGCCACGCTTATCCTCTCCGCGTCGAGAATCTTTTATTTTACCCAATAGCGGCGCAGCGCAAGGACCTCCGCAAGCGCGACCCACAAGTTCACAACTCCGACGCCGCTCACTGCTCCGCGCACGTAGGGACTGAGCCACAGTTCGTAGCAGCGGGGCGCAAGCTTGGCCAGCGCATTCTTTTCCCAGATGCCGGTCCAGGGCGCAATGACCAGGAAGATGCCCAATTCGATCGTGAAAAGCGCAAAAAAGACCGCGAACACTTTGTTGTACCAGCGGATCCGCGGCGCCGGCGCGAGACTAGGAACGTCGTTCATTTCGGCTGGTCAGCCTCTCCAAACCGCAACCCCAGGCTCCGGGCGGCCGCAATGATCCGCACTGGCCCAAAACTCATACGGTGCTCACTTACGGCCCCATAAGCCGCCAGCGCCTCCAGATGCCCGGCCGTGGGGTACCCCTTATGTCTGGCGAGCCCATACTGCGGATAGATTTGATCCCAATCACGCATGCAATGATCCCGTTCCACTTTGGCCAGAATCGAGGCC
>CAYSBM010000405.1:0-3565 GCA_964429095.1 uncultured Solibacteraceae bacterium
CTCCTCACCAACATCCCGGTGGGGGGCGGATTGGACCTGTCGCTGCGTTCGCTGATCCCCGAGATCATGATCTCGGGGATCAAACTACAACACCTGCCGCTGGTGGGTAACTGGATTGACGCACATTTTCCGCGCTTCTTGCTTGACGGTCTGGGCGTGACGTTCTACTTCGGGGGCACCTCGCTGCTGATCGTGGTGGGCGTGGCCATGGATACGGTGACCCAGATTGAAGCGCAGTTGAACATGCGGCACTATGAGGGCTTCACCCCACGCGCCGGCAGAATTCGCGGGCGCCGGGCCACTTGGTCTTAAGGGAATTATTAATGAAACCATTCGCACTCATTTTGCTTGGTCCTCCCGGTTCCGGAAAGGGTACGGTAGCCAAAGCGCTCAGCGCGCATTTTGGCATCCCTCATGTTTCCACCGGCGATATCCTGCGGGAGAATGTAAAAGCGGGCACCGAGCTGGGCAAGGAAGTGAAAGCCGTCATGGACGCGGGCAAACTGGTGGACGACCAGTTGGTAAACCGGGTGGTGGAAGACCGGCTGGGACGCCCGGATTGCGCGCAAGGAGTGATTCTGGATGGTTATCCGCGCACGATCGAGCAGGCTGAGGCGCTGGAAGGCATACTGGCGAGGCTAGAGCTGGAAACCGTGATCTTGTACCTCACGGTGGATTATGAGGTGATTGTGCGGCGCTTGGGCGCGCGGCGTAGTTGCCCGGTCTGCGGCGCCGTTTATAACTTGATTTCCAAACCGCCACACCGCGCCGGGGTGTGCGATGTGGACGGCGCGGAGTTAATCACGCGCGACGACGACAAGGAAGAAGTAATCCGCAAGCGGCTGGAGGCCTACGACCGGCAGACGCAGCCGCTGGTGGATTTCTACCGGGTGCGTGTCCGCCGTTTTCATGAGGTTGTGGGCGGCGAACAGACCACGCCGGAAGAGAACGCCGCCAACGCCATACGCGCGGTAGACAAGGGATGATCATTCGCAAGACCGCCGCGGAACTGGAGAAGATGCGGCGCGCCGGGTTGCTGATCTGGCAGGTGTTGCAGCAACTGGCGGCTATGACTAAGGAAGGCGTGACCACCATGGACTTGGAGGTGGCGGCTGAGCGGATGATCCGGGACGCCGGGGCCCGGCCGGCGTTCAAAGGGTATTATGTTCCGGCGGTGGGCGGCCGTTACCCGTTCGTGTTGTGCACGTCGGTGAATGAGGAAATCATTCACGGAATGCCGAGCGGGAGGCGGGTGTTAAGAAGCGGCGACGTGGTTTCTATCGACACGGGCGCTGAACTGGATGGTTATTTTGCGGATTCCGCGGTGACGGTTCCGGTGGGCGAGGTCGCCGAACCGGTCCTGCGGCTGTTAAAGGTGACGGCCGAGGCGCTGGAGCTGGGAATCGCGAAAGCTCGTCCGGGGAACCGGTTGTTTGACATATCCGGAGCCATCGAGCGCCATGTGCTTGAGAATGGCTTTTCGGTGGTGAGGGAATACGTGGGCCATGGCATCGGCAGCAAGCTGCATGAGGAACCGCAGGTGCCGAACTACGTGGATCGTAAGAGCGAAAACCCGCGGCTGAAGGAAGGCATGGCGCTGGCGATCGAGCCTATGGTGAACGCCGGGCGGCCGGAATGCAAAGTGCTGGCGGATGGCTGGACGGCGGTGACGGCTGACGGCAGTTGTTCGGCGCATTTCGAACACACCGTGGCGGTGACCTCGGACGGGCCGTGGGTGCTAACGCGGCCGTGAACGTGGACTATGGGTTCGGAAACCGGCGCCGGCGTCATCGGGTGGGTAGTAGAGCTGCTGCCGCGGTCGGTGTACCGGCTGGAGTTGGAAGACCGCAGGCAAGTTCTGGCGCATGCGGCCGGCCGCCGGCAGGTGAACTTCGTCCGGTTGCGTCCGGGCGATAAGGTTCGAGTGGTGATTTCGCCTTACGATGGCAGCCGGGGCAGGATCACCGAATTATTGGACAAGGATTAGCGGCCGCGTGGCGGCGCGCAGGAAATGAGATCATGAAAGTACGGGCTTCGGTCAAGAAGATGTGCGTGAAATGCAAAGTCATCCACCGCAACGGCGTGGTGCGAGTGATTTGCAGTAACCCCAAGCACAAGCAGCGTCAGGGGTAGCGGGAGGAAATTATGGCACGCATTGCAGGCGTCGATCTTCCGGCCAGGAAGAGCGTGGAAATTGGGCTCACCTATATTTACGGCATCGGGCGCACGCGCTCGAAGTCTATTCTGCACCGTGCGGCGGTGAGCGCCGACAAGCGGGTGAGCGATTTGAGCGAAGAGGAGATTAACCGGATCCGCCAAATCATTGAGGAAGAAGGGGCGGTGGAGGGCGACCTTCGCAAAGAGATTTCGATGAACATCAAACGGCTCATCGAAATGGGTTCTTACCGGGGTTTGCGGCACCGCCGCGGGCTGCCGGTGCGAGGCCAGCGCACCCACACCAATGCACGTACGCGCAAAGGGCCCCGGCGAGGAACCATCGCGAACAAGAAGAAAGCTACGGCGAAGACATAATCCGGGAAACGAGCACTTATGGCAAAAGCACCCGCCAAAGCAGGAAAAAAGAAGTCGTTCAAGAAGAAGGAAAAGAAAGTCGTCCCCGTGGGGGTGGTTCACATACAGGCCACCTTCAACAACACCATCGTCACCATCACCGATCCGGCGGGCAACGTTGTGTCGTGGTCCAGCGCCGGTTCGCTGGGCTTCCGGGGCTCGCGAAAGGGAACCCCTTTCGCCGCGCAGCAGGCGGCGATGACGGCGGCCAACAAAGCCAAGGAAGCCGGCATGCGCACGGTGCGAGTGAGGGTGAGCGGGCCGGGCTCAGGCCGCGAATCCGCGGTGCGCGCCCTGGCGGCGGTGGGCCTGGACGTCAAGGCGATCCGCGACGTTACGCCCATTCCGCACAACGGGTGCCGGCCGCCGAAACGCCGCAGGGTGTAAGGGGCGGATTGCAAGCAGGAGGAAAGTTCGCTAGAACCGTAAACTGCACCCTAGAAAGGGTAAGGTAGGGAGAGAGAATGGCAAGATACACAGGCGCCGTTTGCAGGTTGTGCCGGCGCGAAGGCATGAAGTTGTTCCTGAAGGGAGAACGCTGCCACAGCGAGAAGTGCGCGGTGGAAAAGCGAAATTTCGTTCCCGGCCAGCATGGCCGCGACCGCAAGCCGAAGATCGTAGGCTACGGTTTACAACTGCGGGAGAAGCAAAAGGCGCGCCGGATTTACGGCGTACTGGAGCAGCAGTTCCGCAATAATTTCAAGAAGGCCGCCCAGAAAAAAGGCATCACCGGTGAGAATATGTTGGGGATGCTGGAGCGGCGTTTGGATAATGTGATTTACCGGATGGGTTTCGGGACCAGCCGCGCCCAGTGCCGCCAGATCGTGCGTCATGGCCATATCCAAGTGAACGGGCGGAAAGTGAACATCCCCTCGTTTCTGACCAAGCCGAACGACCTGGTGGAGGTGCGGGAAAAGAGCAAGAAGAACCCCACAATTTTGGCCGCGCGCGACGCCACGGCGCACGCGCCCTGCCCGAACTGGCTGGAAGTGGA
>CAYSBM010000406.1:0-3562 GCA_964429095.1 uncultured Solibacteraceae bacterium
TCTCGAACGCCCAGCGGGCGAACTTCACCACCACGTAATCGCCTGAGGGCGTGTACTTATCGAGCGTGCCATCCCGCCAGTAGGGAATTTCGTCCAGGGTGAGGCCGGCGGCCAGTTGTGAGGAGACGCGGGCAATGGGGAACCCGGTGGCTTTGGAGGCCAGCGCCGAGGAGCGGGACGTCCGAGGATTGATCTCGATGACCACCACACGCCCGCTCACCGGATCGTGGGCAAACTGTATGTTCGTCCCGCCGATCACTTGAATGGCTTCCACGATCTTGTACGACATTTCCTGGAGCCGCCGCTGCAAGTCCTGGGAAATTGTCAACATAGGCGCCGTGCAGAATGAATCCCCGGTGTGCACCCCCATGGCGTCGACGTTCTCAATGAAACAGACGGTGATCATCTCGTTCTTGGCGTCCCGCACGACTTCAAGTTCCAACTCTTCCCAACCCAGCACCGATTCCTCGACCAGCACCTGGCCTACCAGGCTGGCGGCGATGCCCCTGCTGGCCACCACACGAAGCTCTTCGGCGTTGTGCACCAGCCCGCCACCAGTGCCTCCCAGCGTGTAGGCGGGCCGGATTACGACGGGATAGCCCAGGCCTTCGGCGATTTGCAGCGCTTCCTCCACCGAATATGCCGGCGCGCTGCGGGGCATGTCGATGCCCAGACGGTTCATGGTCTCCTTGAAAGCGACGCGGTCTTCGCCCCGCTCGATGGCGTCCACTTGGACGCCTATGACCTTCACGTTGTACTTGTCGAGCACGCCAGCCCGGGCGAGTTCGGCACACAGGTTTAGACCGGATTGGCCGCCCAGATTAGGCAGCAGCGCGTCCGGACGTTCCTTCTCGATGATGTCTGTGAGACTCGCCAGGTTCAGCGGCTCAATGTAGGTGGCGTCGGCCATACCCGGGTCCGTCATTATGGTGGCGGGGTTCGAGTTGACCAGGACAATCTTGTAACCAAGAGCCCGCAGAGCTTTGCAGGCCTGCGTGCCGGAGTAATCGAACTCGCAGGCTTGTCCAATCACGATAGGGCCGGAGCCGATGATGAGTACTTTTTCGATGTCAGTTCTTTTGGGCATGCTGAAATCCCGGCATGGCCGGGCAAATTGTAATTATGCCGTATTGTGCTGCCCCAAGAGGGGACGGGCGCATTGTTCTCGCGGCGATCGGGGGCACGGCAGAGGCTCCGGCCCGCGTATACACCTCTGCGCCTGGCAAGCGGTAGGTTGAACCAGCGCCGGCCTACCGGGTGGCGATTCTCAGCCCTGTTGTGAACAGGTGCGTCCGGAAGCCCTCGTAGGCGTAAAAGACCTCTCCGAGGCCGTAGTAGCGCCACTCGGCAAACCAGGCGACGGAGGCGTGAAGCGGAATCGACAGGCGGCCCACAGGCTCGTAATAATTGGTAGGCCGCGTTCCCGCCGAGCGGAACAAAGAGCCGCCGAAGCTGATCTTAGGTTGAGAGCCATTCATCTGGGGCAGCTTGAGATCGACGAGCGACGTGGCGCTGTGATCGTTGTCCCGGTAGAAAGACCGCGTACGCGTGAGAGTTTGAGGAGCCAAATAGGTGATGTCGCTGCGCAGCGTGGAACGCGTGTATTCGCCTAATATGCTGATCCACTTCCCGCCCGCCGGCGTCCAGTAAAGCGAGAGCGAATTCGCCCGCGAACGGAAATCATAGTTCACTGTGGGCGCGGGATTCTGATTGTCGAGCAAACTGAAGGCGGCCGAAAGTTGGAGCGACGTGCGCACCTGGTACCGCGCCCGTGCAGTCATCTTGGTGTAGTCCTGCAAGCTGGTGCGGAAGTACGTGCGGCCTCCGTTGGCAGCCTCTAAATCGGCGGTGAACGACAACTTAGATGCCGGCCGGAAATATGCGCCAGCCAGGCCAACATGCCGCCGCAATTCGGCGTTCTGAAGACCCTCGACGAAGCTCAGCTCCGGGGGGGTGTAGCGTGCGTCGCCCCAGACATAGCGGTGTCCGCCGCGCAGCGTAAACTTGCTGGTTACGTCGAACAACACGTCCACCTGTTGCTGGTTGTAGTTGTAAATGAGCCGGTCCGCGGCGCCCAGTCCAACGGGCGCGCCGGTGGTTGCCGAAGCCGGGGTCAGCAACACAAGCTCGGCCAGCGCGACCGAGCTGGCGTTGTGAAAGCGGTCCGTCATCCAGCTTTCCAGAATGCGTAAGCGCCGCAAGGGCTTCAGTTCTATGCCAGCGCTGCCGGAGGTGTGCGGCTGCTTGGCGAGCGCGCCGAAACTGTCCCGCTGTCCGGTATAAAGCTGTAAAGCACTCAGCAACACGAAATTCCCTGCGGCGTTGTCCGCATAGCTGGAGTTGGTGTTCAGGCGGCTATAAAGGAATTGCCCCGACATATTGATCCACGATGCGGGGCTGGCGGTGACCAGAGCTTTGCTGTAGATGCCGTCACCCCGGATGCCGTAAATCTGGTCCAGCGCCGTAAGCCATTGACTTTGGCCGAGCAGCGGCGTCAGGCGGTTGCCGTAGGTGCACTGGGAATTAGTGACGTGCTGGTCGTCCTTGAACGTCTGGCCACCCTGCTCGAGCGTGAGGTGGAAGCGGCTGAACTCCATGCGTACGCCGCCCCGGAACTCGTCGGTCTTGTCTCCAAGAAAGTTGCGAACCGGATACTCGTTTTGGTCCGCAACGAAATTCGTCAACCCTGTGCCCGAACCTGCATTGCGCGTATAGCCCAGGTAAGGGGTGACGCGGGCGCCGGGAAACAGATCAAGCTGCACGTCAGCATAGCGGCGGGTGGTGTCGAACGAGTGCTGGTTCATCAGGACGCTGCTGGCCAGCAGAGGATTAGCGTAGGAAGGCAGAAAATTGAAATACGCCAGGTTCCGGTAATCGGCTGTGAGACGGTAACTGTTCTCGCGGGAAACATCCACGCGCGCCGTGTTGTAGGGATCGCCGCCCCAACCGTGCAACAGAACGTTCATCTTGTCGAACACTTTGCGGCTTTTGTTCTGGATGGCAAAGTCGGCGTTGAGCAGTTTCGGACCTTCTCCCAGGTTCACCACGCTGCGGTAGGAATCAAAGTTGCCCCCCACGTCCCAGCGCCAGCGGTACCCGAACTCGACGCTTCCGTTGAGCCATTGCTCGGCACTGAGCGCGGCGGCCTGCTCCGGCTGGGCTTGTTCCTTTTTCTCCTCCTGCTTGGGCGTCTCGGGTTGGGCTGCCGCCGGCGGCGTACTCGCCTGCTGCGCCAGCAGGGTGGCGCCCGCCAAAACTGTCAAAAAGAATCTCATCGCAGGACCGGCCGGCGCACGGTCGACCCATGCCCTTTAATGTGGCAGGGGGTGCAGTTGCGGTAGCGCGCGCTCTGCAAATTGTGGAACGCGGGCGGGATGCCGCCCCCCACGCCGCCTGGACTTATTCCCGTTGGTTGCGCGATGTTGGCATGGCATTCCAGGCACTGCACGCTGACCTCATGCCGGGTGAGCATTTTGGGATTGGCCGAACCATGCGGTTCATGGCAGGTGGAACACCCCTCCAGCTTCACCGGCACATGTTCGTAAATGAACGGCCCACGCTT
>CAYSBM010000407.1:0-3549 GCA_964429095.1 uncultured Solibacteraceae bacterium
GTTGCTCAGTGGACCAAAATCGGGGGCGGGTCCGCCGAAACGCGGTAAGTCTGCCACCCCCCCCACCCAGGAGGTCCGGCTCCAACTGGGAAGGATCCTTGCGAGCAAGCAGTTTACCAATCGCGAACGGCTTAAAGGGTTTCTACGTTTCGTGGTCGAAGAAGCCTTAGCTGGCCGGGGGGAGCAGATCAACGAATATTTGATCGGGATTGAGGTGTTCGGCAAGAATGACTCTTTTGATCCGCGCCTGAATCCCACTGTCCGGGTCGAAGCACATCGCCTGCGGCTGCAACTGGAGGCTTATTATAGCGAAGAGGGTGCTGATGATCACCTCAGGTTCGAATGCCCGAAGGGGAGCTACACCCCCGGCTGTCGGGGGGCGGAGGAGGGGGTGCCGGCGATGCCTAAAGAGGAGCTGGCATCCGCCAAACATCGGCTCAAGTGGCGATGGTTAGCCGCTGGTGGCGCCTTAGCTGCGGTGGCCGTGGCGATTTACCTAGTGGCTGTTCAACATTATTCTTTTCTGATACCGGTGGCCACCTCTGCTTTGGCTCCTTTCCAGGGGCGCACACCGTCAGTGGCGGTCTTGCCGTTCCTGGATCTGAGTGAGGACAAGAGCCTGGAGCATTTGTGCGACGGCCTTACCGAAGAACTCATCGCCTCGCTGGCTGCTGCTGAGCGCCTGCGCGTCGTTTCTCGCACCTCAGTTTTTGTTTTCAAGAATCGCAGTGAAGATGTCCGCCGGATCGGTCAACTGCTCAATGCCGAGGCGGTATTGGAGGGCAGTTTGAGAAAAACCGGCAAGACACTGCGGGTCACCACGCAGCTCATCAGCACCAGTAACGGGTATCATTTATGGTCTCAGTCGTTTGAGAGCGGCTCAGGCGATGTGTTTTTCCTGAGGGATCAGAGCGTACGGGCCTTGTGCGAGCGGCTGGGTATTCAGCCGGGGCGAGGCCGGGCCGGGCCGGCTCCAGACCCGCAAGCGTATCAGAGCTATTTAATGGGGCGTTATCATTGGAACAAGAGAAGGCCTGCAAACCTGCGAAAAGCAATCGCCTATTTCGAGGAAGCCATTGCTGCTGATCCTTCTTGCTCGCTGGCTTATGTGGGGTTGGCCGACACATTCTGCCTCCTGCCTGCCTATGGAATCGCAGCCCCGGACGAGGCGATGCCCAAAGCCCGTACCGCAGCTCTGAAGGCGTTGGCGTTAGCCGAAGATCTGGCTGAGGCGCATGCTTCACTGGCTTACGTAAGATCTTCCTATGAGTGGAGGTGGGACGAAGCAGAGCGTGAGTTTCGACGAGCTATTGAGCTGAGTCCCGGCTATGCCACAGCGCGCCACTGGTACGCCGGTTTCCTGCGCGCCATGGGACGCTTTGAGGAGGCCCTCCAGGAGATTGACCGGGCTCATGCGCTGGACCCGCTAGCTCCAGTGATCAGCACCGACAAGGGGGCCATCTATCGGGCCATGCGCCGTCATCGGGACGCCATTCGTCAGTACCAGAAAGTGATCGATTTTGAGCCGACTTTTCGCACCGCGTATTTAAATCTGGGCGTGGACTACGCCGCCACCGGCTCATACTCCGAGGCGGTGGAGGCCTTTGAGCAGGCGCGCCGGTTGTCGCAGGACATCCCCGCGGACATCGCCTGGCTCGGTTACTGCTATGGGCGATTGGGGTGGATCGGGAAAGCTCGCGATGCCCTTGCGCAATTAGAAATCACTGCCCGGGAACGGTATGCTGCCCCGGCGT
Source organism: uncultured Solibacteraceae bacterium (assembly GCA_964429095.1). Classification (GTDB taxonomy): domain Bacteria; phylum Acidobacteriota; class Terriglobia; order Bryobacterales; family Bryobacteraceae; genus JAJFUV01. Next base: position 1,755 of record CAYSBM010000407.1, read on the forward strand.
TGTTTGCCCTGGTTCATCTCGGCCTTGGGGACAAAGAACGCGCCATCGAGTGGCTGGAAAAGGCCTGTGCGACCCACGATTCTCTTCTCACGGGATGGCTCTCCGTCGAACCGGCGTTCGATCCGCTGCGCTCGGATCCGCGCTTCCACTCGCTGCTGCGGCGAATTGGGCTGCCTGCGCGCTAAAGGCTCCGCTGCAACACGCATGGAACCGTTGCACGGCGGATCGGCATTGTAGTTCGCCCGGCGACGCCATTATTCTACCTGCATGAGAACAATCTGGTCGAACATTCTCCCTGCCGCCATTGCAGCATGGCAGGCGGTCGTAGCCTGCGGAGCCCAGGGACCGCCCCCAAAGCCGCTCAAGATCTATATCGCCGTAGACAGTGAAGGTCCGACGGGATGTGTCACCTATTGGGCTCACGCTCCTGGGCATCCTAAGTACGGTGAGTATCGAAGGCTGCTGATGAGTGATGTTAATGCGGCAATCGAGGGCTGTCTGGCCGCCGGCGCGACTGAAATCCTGGTGAGCGATGATACGGCCACCTCCACCACTCTTGCTCTGGAAGAACTGCACCCAGCGGCCAAGCTCATCAGCGGTCCGGGAGCAGGCGCGCAGAGGCTGAGGCGGTTGCATGGGCTGGACGAAACCTTCGCCGGGGTAATTCTGATCGGAGCGCACGCCATGGAGGGAACTCCTGACGGGGTGCTGGCCCACACGCTGACGGGGATCAGCCAGAAGCACCGCCGCTATTTTTACAATGGCAGGGAATCCGGGGAGATGGCTATGTACGGCATGGTGGCCGGCCACTTCAACATTCCCATCCTCATGGTGACGGGTTGTGAAGCGGCCTGCCGGGAGGCCCGTCACTTCTTCGGCGAGCAGGTCGTGGGAGTTACCGTAAAAATAGGTTTCAATCAGGAAAGGGCAATTCTTTTCCCGCCGTCCAAAACCCGTGAAATGATCAAGCGAGGCGCGGTGGAGGCGATCGGCCGAATCGGCCGCATCAAGCCTTACAAGGTGGATTTACCGGTGAAAGTCAAGCTCGCGTTTCCCAACAGGCAGTTCGCCGATGAGCATCAGCAGAGCCGGCTGAAAAGCGATAAGAACTGGCCTGGAATCCGCGTAGATGACACAACTTTTGAGACAGTTGTCCACTCCCTACTAGACCCCCACCTGGTCCTGTAGGCCTTACTGAAGCCAGCTCAGCGCCTTTTCACGGTTGCTGCAACTTCTTGAGAATCGGATTCTCAGAGGGTTCCCTGCCGCCGTAAAACCATTTGATAGGCAGAACCTTCAACCTGCTGCCGTTCGGATTGCGCTGAACCCCATTCTCGTCATACCAACTATGCGTGTACGAGATCAGTACCCGGTCTTTGAGCGGCAGTACCGAGGCATACGACCAACTGCCCCAACCTGCGGGGAGAGCTACGACATACTGCCCGTCGTTTTCATAGGCGTCCGCCTCCCGCAGCGAGTATCTGCCCGCGGCTCGCACCGTTCGCATTGGTCCCGGCTCCAAGTGGGGTTCCTCGTGGATGGACTCCACGTTCTGGAAATGCTCCGCCAACCGTCCCCCGTTGCGGCTGATCGCCGCCGTGAGGCGCGTCCGGTGAAAGCCTTTCCGAACCTCTTCCTCGCTGTGCTGGTTGAATACGCACAGCAGGTGGCCGTTCGCCAGCCTCCGCACCTGGGCGGGTGCGCTTGTTCCAGCCAAATGCGTGGGTTGCGCCCTTGTCCAAGTCCTGCCGTCATTGTACGACCAGGCCTGATAGTAACGGCCGAGCCGTGTGCG
>CAYSBM010000408.1:0-3547 GCA_964429095.1 uncultured Solibacteraceae bacterium
GTTCGCCGCGGTCCAACCTCGCCGGGGCAGCGAAGAAGACATTGCGCCGCAGTACATTGACCGGGTGGACGTAGTGTTGGGAGGCGGGCGGCAGTTTTTTGAAGCGGCGACGCGCAGGGATAAGCGCGACCTGATTGGGCAATACAGGGCGCATGGTTTTGCCGCCGTCGGGACGAGGGAACAATTGATCGGCGCCCCGGGCCAGGCGGGACTTCCCCGGAAGCTGCTAGGGTTGTTTTCGCCCGGAATGATTCCTTACACGCTCGACCGCAACCACAGCCCGGAACTGCAACGCACGGTGCCGACGCTGGCCGAAATGACCCGCGTGGCGCTGGAGGTGCTGGAGGGTTCGCCTCACGGTTTCCTAATGCAGGTGGAGGGCGGACGCGTGGATCACGCCGCTCATAACAACGACGCGGCCGCCCAACTGTGGGAGCAACTGGCCTTTGACGACGCCATCGAGGTGGTCTTGCAGTTCGCCGCGCGTCATCCGGCAACGCTGATCGTGATTACATCCGACCACGGCAACTCAAATCCGGGCATAGGTGGGAAATGGGCTGAATGGAACGGCTCCTCCAACGGATTCAAGGTTCTGGCTCGGGCGAGAGCCTCTTACAGCCAGTTCGTGCCGAAGCTCAGCGGGAAGGAAAAGCCGGACGCCGCGCTGATTCAGGAACTCGCGCGGGAGGCGTTCGGTTTCGAATTCAGTCCGGCCGAAGTGGAGGCCGTGCGGTCGGCAGCTGCGGGGCAGAAGGGGCTGTGCCTGAATTCCCGCCTGGACAAAGTCTCCGGCATACTAGGCCAAGCCGTGGGCAACCACACCGGCATCGGCTGGATCAGCACGGACCACACGTCGGACTACGTGTTGCTGACGGCTCTGGGACCCGGGAGCGAACGTTTTGGCGGTCAAATCCGCAACACCCGGTGTTTTGAAAATATGGTGGACTTGATGGGCGTGAAGTTTCGCAACCCCGAGATGAGCGCCGAGCAGGCTCGCCAGTTCCTGCGAGCCTCGGCCGCGACCGTTTCCACCCCGCACTGGGCCTAGGCCGGCGTTATGCTGTGATTTGGACCCGCTTTTCCAGGAAGCCGCCAGACGGGCTGCACGATATCTAGAGGAAGTTCGCACGCGGCGCGTCGCGCCCTCCCGCGAGGCGCTGGCGCAGATGTCCGGTTTAGGAGGCGCACTGGCCGATGAACCGGCGGATGCGGCGCGCGTAATCGAGGAATTGGACCGGCTCGGCTCGCCAGCCACCATGGCTACGGCTGGAGGCCGCTTTTTTGGTTTCGTCCACGGCGGTTGTCTGCCGGTGGCGCTGGCGGCGAACTGGCTGGCGGGTGCGTGGGATCAAAACGCCGCGCTTTACACTTCCAGCCCCGTGGCTTCGGCCCTCGAAGAGATCTCGCTTGGCTGGTTACTAGACTTGCTGAAATTGCCTCCAGACTGCGGCGGGGCGTTTGTAACGGGGGCCACCATGGCCAGCTTTACGGCGCTGGCGGCGGCCCGGCGCAGTGTGCTCGGCGCGGTGGGGTGGGATGTGGATGCTGACGGGCTCAACGGGGCGCCCGCAGTGAGCGTGGTGGTGAGCGAGGAGGTGCATCCTTCGGTGCTAAAGTGCCTTGGTCTGCTGGGGTTGGGGCGGAAGCAGGTGAGGCGGGCGCCGGTGGACGGCCAGGGCCGCGTGCGGGTCGATGTGCTGCCGCATGTGGCGCCGCCGGCCCTAGTGTGCCTCCAGGTGGGCAACGTGAACACCGGCGCAAGCGATCCGGTGGCAGCAATTTGCGATCTGGTAAAGCGAGAAGGGGTCTGGGTGCATGTGGACGGGGCATTCGGACTGTGGGCGGCGGCTAGCCCGGCGCTGGCGCATTTGGTAGCCGGCGTTGAAAAGGCGGACAGTTGGGCCACAGACGCGCATAAGTGGCTCAACGTGCCTTATGACAGCGGGCTAGCGCTGGTGCGCGATGCCGAAGCGCTTTACCGCGCCATGTCGGTTACTGCCTCCTACATCCCGTTGGCGGAACGCCGCGACCCGGGCTTGTTCACTCCCGAGCTCTCGCGGCGTGCCCGTGGAGTGGAGATCTGGGCGGCGCTGCGGATGCTGGGCCGGCGGGGAGTGGCGGAGATGATTGAGCGGTGCTGCCGCCATGCCCGGCGGATGGCGGAAGGCTTGCGCGCAGGGGGCGGTGAGGTGTTAAACGAGGTGGTATTGAACCAGGTTCTGGTTTCTTTCGGCGACGCCGCGATCACTTCCCGCACAGTTGAATTGATCCAAGAGCAGGGGATTTGCTGGTGCGGGGGAACGGTATGGCAGGGCAAGCCGGCCATGCGCATCAGCATTTCGAACTGGGTGACCAGCGAGGATGACGTCGAGCGCAGTCTAGCAGCCATTTTCGAAGCGCGAAGGATGGCAGCAGCAGAGCGATAATTCAGTAATACTGAACATCTTTCCCGCATATCTGTCCGCCAGCTTGTTGCAGGCGGAAATCAGCAAAAACAGGCCAAATTGAGGCAAGAAACTGCTTGACAGCGGGGGATGCCGGGTTTAAATTTTGTTCAGAAGGCGGAAGTCTCGTTCATTTATGCTGAACAAAAACGGTAACCGGAAATCCAACGGGAATTACGAGGTGGCCGCCGTTCGCAAGGCGCTGGAAAGCTTGTGCGCATTCAGCGGCGCCCCCCCCAGCCTGAGCGTCAGCGATCTGAGCCGGCGCATGGATATGCCCAAGTCAACCACGCACAACCTGCTGCGGACGCTGGAGGCCATGGATTTTCTCAAGCAGGATCCGGGGGACAAGAGGTACCGGCTGGGGCCCAGATTATACGAGTTAGGGATGCGATTTTCCCATAGCACCCGCCTGGTGACGGCCGCGCTGCCGCATCTAAAGCGTCTGGCCGCGGAAACCAAGGAAACCGTGAAACTGGGCGTAGTATCGGATAACGAGATTCTGATCCTTTCCGCCATCGAGTCCCCCTACCAATTGCACACCCGGGGAGATGAAGGCTTGCGCGCTCCGCTGCATTGCACCGGGCTTGGTAAGGCCATTCTGGCCACGCTGCCTGCCGAGCGGGTGCGTTCGATCGTACAACACAAGGGGCTGCCGCGCTTCACACCGCACACCATCGCGACTGTGGAGCGGCTGGAGGAGGAATTGGAACGAGTCCGCGGGGAGGGCTATACGGTGGACTGGGAGGAGAACGAACTGGGAGTGATTTGCGTGGCCGCCGCCATCGGCATTCTAGTGGATGGAACGGCGGCGGCGCTGAGCGTATCCGCACCGGCGAGCCGGCTCCCGCGGGAGCGGATCGGGGAATACGGATTACGTGTGATGGAGACCGCGCGCGCCGTGGAGAACGCGCTGGGCGGCCGGCGCAGGGGATTTCCGGCGGCGATGGCGCCGCTTTAAGACTCAAGGAGACTGAATGAAGACACTGTTAGAGATCATGGGCCGGGTGTCGGTTCCACTGGTGACACCCTTCTATGCCAATGAAGAAGTGAATCATGAGGCGCTGGGGCAGTTGGTGGACTACGTCATCACCAGCCGTTTT
>CAYSBM010000409.1:0-2100 GCA_964429095.1 uncultured Solibacteraceae bacterium
CACCTGGTGCGGCAGTTCATGGATCCTTTACAGTGCCTGCGCGACTGGGTGGGCAAGGTCTACAACGTGCACTTGAAGGACACCGAAATCTTCTGGCACGTGCTCAACAAGAGCGGCATCAACCCTCCCGACAAACGGCGCTGGTGGCGCTACCGCATCCCAGGCTACGGCAGCGTGAACTGGCCGGGTGTCTTCACCGTGCTGATGGATGCCGGCTATCAAGGCTCCATGAATATCGAGCATGAAGATGAAACCTACGGCCGCCCGCTTGCCGATGGCACATTCAGTGAGGATTACAAGACGGGCTTCCGCATGGGCTTGCGTTACTTGAGGCAGTACGTTCCGGTGTAAGCCGGCCAGTGCTCCACCGGGCGGGAAAACTTAGGTTCCCGGCGGGCGAAACCAATTGAGCCGTTGCTGCCTCCAGCCTGTCACAACACTTCCAGCAATGCCCAGCCCGCAAGTGTGGCGGGCTGATTGTTGACGAACACGATCCGGCGCGTCTTGGGAAAGGGCAACCCAGATTCGATGGCGCGGGCGGAGAACGGTAACTGGCGAAGTATCTGGCGGTAGGACGGGTGGGACGGGTCCAGCCAGGATGACTTGCCCAGCAAGCCAGAGCCCCAGCCCAGGCAAACCAGGCAAGCATTGCCGCTCTCATTTGCCTGGCTGAGGCGCGCCAGGAGTTCTTCGACGGCACGTGCCAGCAGCGTGAGCCCGGTCCATTGCGCATACTGTCTATGCAATTCCAGCAGCCGCCCGGCGTACTGATTGGCGGCGAGAAACACCTGGGCGCGGTCCATCGGACGGCGCCATCCGGCGGCGCGCGCGATTTCCGGTTGGGCGAAGACGCCGTGCTCGCGCCAGGCGCCCTCAAACACCGTGCCCGGCGGGGCCATCTCGGCGAAGACCGGCGGGGAGTCTTCGGGCCGCTTCCACTCCACCGAACCGCGAGGGCTCAGCTTCCATCCCAGTTCAAACCTGTCCGCGCCGCGGGCGATCAGAGTTGACACGCGCAGCAGATAGATCTTGAAAGACTGCCATCCAACCGGCTGGCTGTCGCCGGCCGAAACGTACTTCATGCGGGTCGCGCCGGGAGGGCCGAGCAGCCGTTCTTCGCTGATATCAGCCGGCCGCCGCGGCGCGCGGTCGCCTTGCGCGCGCGACGCGAGATCCTTGATGGCGTTTTCGCTGAGGGCGGCGAACAGCATGGCCGTGCGCAGCGCTCCTTTAAGTGCACTGCCGGGCAAGTATGGGCCGTTTGGTCCGGCGATAAAGGTGGGGATGTGGAGATTCTCCGTGGCCGCCTTTTCCCAATATTTTGTCGAGGATGGACATTCAAAGGGAATACGGCGGCCAGCGAAATTCTGCGCGAATCCTCCCCAACTGGCGAAATCCAGGCGCTCGGCCTTTTTCAATTGCGCCAGATAGCCATCCAGGCGCGGGCCTCTGGTCAGCAGCCGAAAAATCCGGCGCTGATCGAGCACGTTAATCTGGTCGCGCCAGACCATGTAATCGATCGGCGACAACCGGTTGCCGTCGCCGACCAGTAAGGGTGTCAGAACGGTGAGCCGGTAATTCATTGCGCGACCTTCGCGGGTTTGGGAAATCTGACAGCGATGGGCAGGGCAATTGGCCGGCCGTAACGGTATACCGGATGAGCGAAACCTTCCGGCGCCACATTGGGCGCCGCGCCTCGTAATTCAGAGCCGGCGAACAACACGGAACCCTCGGTGATCATACGCAGCGCCAGCTTAGCCGCGCCGCATCCGGCAAGACTTGCAACGCGTCCTCCCCTCACTTGGTAAGCATACGCCCCCCGCGTCCAATCGACGCCATCCTCAGGCGCCGGGCTATACATGCCGAGCAGCCAGTAAGCGGTTTGCAACAGGGGCGTGAGTTCGCTTTCCTGATCCGGTGGAGCGGGCCGGCAGGCAGACAGCAACAGAGCCGGCAGCTCACCTTCGGAAAACACCGGCGCAGCGGTGTGGCCCCACCCGCGCGACCGTTCGCCGCCGAACCCGGAGTCGGCCAACAACCTGAAAGCGGCCTTCAACTGCTCTCCCCACCGCGACTCAGCAGCAGGGTCTTCGAATGCAA
>CAYSBM010000409.1:2159-3533 GCA_964429095.1 uncultured Solibacteraceae bacterium
GGCGGCTCAACGCGACCCGGGTTCAGCCGGTCCACGGCCGTTCCGGCGCGAACCGCAGCCCGGAAAGGCCCGCCCGCCGATCTGTTGGCGGCGGGCAGCAGGCATTGGCTTTCGCCGTCCACCATCCAGCCTTCCTCGCTGAGATGCTGTTCCGCGAGCAACTGCTCCACCACCGCCAGCGGCACAAAGCGGGCTCCTTTCCACCGGACTTTCGAGGAAGGCGGCGGCGGCCAGTGGCTCTTGGGAGGTTCGACAAACAATGTACCGTTCAGGAAGGGGAACGCGGAAGAGAAACGGACCTCCGGCGCAGCGCTAGGCGCGACAGTGGCGGCCAACCATTGGTCGAGGCAGCCCAGATGGCGCATGGCCCAGCAGACGGCTCCATAGAGTGAATCGCTATGGTAAAGACAATCAACCCGGTTGCGCACACCCGAGTCCGGTCCGATTCGCCACGGCCCAGTGGGCCGCAAGCGGACGAGGTAGCCGCGTGGCATGGCTACTCCACGAGTTTCTCGCCGAACCCCGGATCGTTTACCTGAGCCTGCAAGCCGGCAAGATCGGCGCCGGTCGCCAGTTCCCGCTCGGGGGCGCCAGCGGAATAGAAGCTACGGCTGCGCCAGCATAGGCGCAGATTGCCCAATTTGACTCTGCCGCTGCCGCGGGACCCGCCGCCTCCCAAACTGTCGTCTTCCAGCAGGCGCAAGCCTTCAATCAGGCACGCCAGCAGCGGCTTATCCTCTTCGGCCAGCACATCCAACACCATACGAATGCGGAAGCGGGCGCCCGCGGGCACGCGCTCCAGCGTGCGCGGGTTGGCCTGGGAGGTGATGCGATCAATCGCGTTCTCGCTTTTCACTTCGGTAAGTTCATCATCCAGGTTTTCCCGCATCTGCGGCGTGATGCTTTCCACGACCAGCGGGGCGTCGTAGATGGTGAGCCGCGCGGGGGTGGCGCTGGAGGTTTCCAGCGTTTCTCCCGAAACGCGTTCCATGCGGCCCGGATTGCGGCCGAACAGCAGGCAGATCTCGTCGCCGGCGCGGTCGCTTTGGTGAATTCGAACCTCCTGGCCGCGGCGCTTAGACAAATAAACCAGCTCGCTGGGCACGGCCATGCCGCGCGATTGTTCCAGCAGCGAGCGGATCTTGCCGCGTAGCGAACTGCCCGGAACATACGGATGCCCGAAGGCGTCCTTCACAACCGGGTTAGCGGCGCCGCCGATTTCCAGCGATCCTTTGCCCGCGCCGATGTGCAATCCCGTCTGGCATTCCAGCTCGCCTTCCAAGATCAATTTGCCAATGAGCTTCAATTCGGTTTGGTCAGTATGGGCGCTCATGCTTCCTCGCTATTCGTTGTAAGCCACGATGGCCTCGAACA
>CAYSBM010000410.1:0-2735 GCA_964429095.1 uncultured Solibacteraceae bacterium
TGCGTCCGTCGTAGAGGCAGACCGGATCGTCCTCGCCACAGAGTTCCGCGACGTGACCACGGTCGACGACCTCGACTGGATTGCCGCAGAGTGCGGCTTTACGCCGTCCGAGCATCTCTGGATCGCGCCCTGGCCGCCAGCCGTTGCCGAGGACCGCTTCCTGCGCCGCTTCTGGGAGCTGACCCGATGACGCCCGCCGAATTCCTGGATCTGCTCTGGCAGTACAAGCCGGAGAGCCTCTACATCCTCCTCTGGACGTTGCAGGACAAGCGATCGCACTGGTACCGCGACCTCGCCGAGGCGGCGCGATTCGTGGCGAATACAAACGGTCACGATGTCTATGTCGGCGGCGGCTTATCGCGTGCCGCTCACGGCCCCCCACGCCGCTGCTCGTCGGCGGAGGTCGCCGGAATCCCCGCCTTCTGGGCGGACCTCGATTTGAAGTCCGATGCTCACAAGAAGGCGCTGCCGTCCAACATTCCCGACGCACTGTCGGTTGTGCCAGCGACTTTCCCTCCGACCATCGTCGTCTCGACCGGCAACGGCGCGCACGCGTGGTGGGTCCTCAAGGAGCCCTTCATCTTCGAGGATGCCGACGAGCGCGACAAGGTCGTCCGGCTTCTCGGCCGTTGGCACACGCTTCTCCGGCTCAATTCCGCAGCGAAAGGCTGGACGTACGACCGGCTGTCGGACCTGGCACGCGTGCTTCGGATACCCGGCACTCTCAATCACAAGGACCCGACATCTCCGAAGCCCGTCGCGGTGCATTCGTTCACGGATCGCCGCTACAACATGTCCGACTTCGAGCAGTGTCTCGATGACGCGGCAATCCCCGACCCCGACGAGCATAGCCGCAAGGCGCGGGAGTGGGCCAAGAAGTTCGAAGGCGGCCCGCTCACGATCAATCTGAATGCTCGCATCCCGCAGGAGCTGCTCGATGGCTGGATGGCGCACGACATCCGCTTCCGCAACACCTGGTTCCGCCAGCGCCACGACCTGAAGGACCAGAGCCAGAGCGGATACGACCTGGCTCTGGCGGACTTCGGCGCCGAGGCTGGCCTTACGGCTCAACAGATCATCGATCTCATCGTCCACCACAGGGCGATTCACAACCAGAAGCAGCGCACGCGGCTCGATTACTTCGAGCGGACCATCGCCCGTGCGGCGGAGCGGAGCGAGTCCACCTTACCAGCGCCGCCGCCAGTCGCAGATCCACCTCCTTCCGACGGAGCGCCGAGGACAACGGGGGCCGTACCGGAGACGGTTTCCCTGAAGGAGGAGCCGGCGCCGGCCGCCGTACCCGATCCTCTCGCCGCCAAGGCCGCTCTGTGCGAGTACATCTCCGAAGTCCTCGGAGTCCGGATTCTCCGTATCGTGAAGATCACCGGCAAGGAGCCGACGTATCAGCTCGTTCTGGAGAACGCGAAGATCGAGCTCGCCCACGTCGGCAAGCTGCTCGACCAGAACAGCGTCCGGATGGCGATCGCCACCGCCACAAACAAGCTGATCAAACGGGTGAAGCCCAAGCTCTGGGACCAGCTCGCGCAGGCGATGCTCGACGCCCTCATCGAACAGGAGGGCGGTCCCGAGACTCAACTCGAGGGCGCTCTCCGAATGTACCTGGAGCAGTACCTGTCGGATGTGGCATTCATCCCGGCCATCGAGGGGCAGCCGTCGAACGCGATCCGCCGGCCCATGGTGATCGATGGCCAGATCGCAGTGAACTCGGCTGACCTTCAACTGTTCGTCAACAAGACGTTCGTCCAGAGTCTCTCAGTGAAAGCCGTGGCTTCGATGCTGGCAGCCATTGGGGCCCGAAACGTCCGCGTGCGTGGCGCGAAGAACCGCGAGCAGGGCCGCTGGCTGCTTCCTCTGGACGAGTTCGATCCCGCGGATTTCGTCGAGAAGATTCGCCGAGAGGAGGAGCAATGAGCGCTCGCGCGGATGCGCCTCGCCAGGCCGACAGCATAGAGGACCTCGCCGAACAGGCGGAAGGCACGCGCGAGTTCCGGATTTTCGGCCCGCCTGGCACGGGCAAGACAACCAATCTCTCGCGGCAGATCCGCCGCGCCGTGGAACGCTTCGGACGCGACGCCGTGCTGGTGACAAGCTTCTCGCGCACGGCCGCCGCCGAGCTCGCCGGCAGGGACCTCCCAATCGGCCCCGACCGGATTGGCACGCTGCACGCCCACTGCTATCGCGCGCTTGGAGGGCCCGAAATCGCCGAGGCGAATGTCGGCGACTGGAATCGCGACAACCCGCACCTCCAGATCAGGCCGGTGAGAAAGCTCGGGCGCATGGATGGCGAGGACTCGCTCGAGGACAACGACCAGGAACTGGAAGGCGACCGTTGGCTGCAGCAGTTGAATCGGTACCGCGGACTGATGATCGCGCCGGAATGGTGGCCCGCCAACGTGCGCGCGTTCCACGCGAGATGGCAGCAGTACAAAGAGGCGCACGGCCTGCTGGACTTCTGTGATCTGATCGAGACCGCGCTTCGCGATATCCCGTTCGCTCCCGGCCGCCCGTCGGTGATCTTCGCGGACGAGGCGCAAGACCTCAACCGGATGCAGTTGACGCTCATCCGAAAGTGGGGCGAGCGCGCCAACTACTTCATCCTAGCCGCTGACGACGACCAGGCGATCATGACGTTCACCGGAGCATCGCCGGACGCCGTCCTCGATCCGGAGATCCCAGAGGAACACAAGATCATCCTCAAGCAGAGCTATCGCGTC
>CAYSBM010000410.1:2745-3531 GCA_964429095.1 uncultured Solibacteraceae bacterium
CCCTCGCGCAGGTCGAGCAGGGCCGGACGGTAATGATCCTGGCGAGCTGCGGGTAGCTGCTGCGGCCAGTGACCCAGGTGCTGCGCAAGAACGGGATCGCGTTCCACAACCCGTATCGCAAGTCGAACGGGTTTTGGAATCCGCTGCGGTTCGGCCGGCGCGGTTCGGCCGCCAACCGCGTGCTTGCGCTCCTCGCGGCGCATCCGTGCTTCGGAGCGGAGCGGCGGCCCTGGACGCGCGGGGAGCTCGCCTTGTGGGCGGAATGGCTGGCCTCGAAGGGAGTCCTAAAACACGGCGTCAAGAAGACGCTCGGGTCGCGCGGCGATGCGGACATCGTCACGATCGAGACCCTGGACAGCACCTTCGAGCCCGGCGCGCTCGATGACCTGCTGGCGTGCTTCGAGGGTGATCACCGGCGGCTGCTTCGGTGGTGGCAGCGTAATCTGACCACCGAGTTTCAGCGCCGAGCCGAGTTTCCGGTCGAGATCGCCGCAGCCGGCGGTCCGCAGGCGCTCATGGAGACTCCGAAGGTCCTCGTCGGGACAATCCATTCCGTCAAGGGCGGTGAAGCGGATGTTGTGTTTCTGTTCCCGGATCTCAGCCGCGCCGGCGATGCGGCCTACCAACGCTTCGGCGCGCCGCGCGATGCCGTGATCCGGACGTTCTACGTGGGCATGACCCGGGCGCGCGATCTGCTCTACATCGCCGAGAAGGCCTCGGCGATGGCCGCCTCGATCAACGCTTAAGTGATTCATACGATTTGACTTGATAGCTTATGGCCCTCGA
>CAYSBM010000411.1:0-3529 GCA_964429095.1 uncultured Solibacteraceae bacterium
TGCCAACTGGGGCGATCTGCAAGACGTCGTTGGCAAGAAACAAGTTGTAGCTGAAGGACTGCAGCAGCAGAAGCAGAAGTGCCGTTCGAAGCGCGGCCGGCGCCCGGTTGGCTATATGACCAACGGCCGCGGCAGCCCCCACAGCCGCCGGCAGTACATATCGGCCAGTCATTCCTGCATGAAGGGCCTTGGCGGCTATTGTGCCAGCCACGGGTAAGGAAAGAAGTCCCAGGATTAACGCTATTTCAGGACCTGTTAACCCTGTTTTCCCCTCACCTAGTTCGCCCAGCGAACCCGACTTTCCCCTCTGGGGCTGCATCACCAAATCAGTCGCCAAAGCGATCGCGAGGCTGGCTGCCAAAGTCCAAGCCCACCTGGTTCCAAATCCCAGAATTTCGTCATAGGCAAGCAACGAGCCTTTGAACGAGGGTTTGGCCCAAAAATGCGCCCCATACAAGTGATGAAAGTTCAACAAAATGCCGAGCGACATCATGATTGGCAGAACGGCCATAACCAAAGCCAGCCAGACGGCGGTCCGAAACCGTCGGGTATCCAGCCATATCCAAGCCTCCGCGAGGGCAAAGACCGGCAAAGCAAGCGCCGCGTAATAGTGGAAAGCGCCAGCGGCGGCCAGAAGAATGGCCAGAGCCGCCGCCGCTAGCCGCGACTCTTCAATTCGTTGCCAGGCCGCCATCCCGGCCGCGATGCACGCAACCATCAATGAATAGCTGCGAGCTTCCGATGCGTACACAGTCCCCACGGACGTGCACATCAAGAAGGCTGCTGCCACCAGTGCAGCGGACCGCGCAACTCTTTTCGATAGAAAAACATAAACGAAGCCGACCGTGCCCAAAAACCCAAGCACTGAGGGGAGCCGGCAACCCAGGTGAGGCTCCTGAATCACCATCCGGCTTAGCCGCACCACCAAGTAGTACAACAGTGGGCTCGAATCGAGCCCGTGATTCAAAGCCTCGACGATCCGGGATGTGCCGGGCAACTGGCAGACAAGGACCGTAAAAACCTCATCATGCCAAAAAGGCCTGCTGATAGCACTGAGCGCTGCGCCGCCCCCGGCTAGCAACAATAATAGAATCAGGACGGTGCGCCATCGCCGCGCCCGGTTGCATCGGCCAGCAGCGAGTTCGGATAAGGTCTCCTTCACGCCCTTCAAAGCCCCCTGATCAGCAGCCGAAGTGTAACAGAAATCCGTGCGGCGGCCAGGCGGAGCTGCCTAGAATGGAAGTTCCCGTTCTGGTCATGCTCCACGTGAACATGAGCAACATCGCCGTGCATTGGGTACTGTACCATTTCTGACCATGCCCAGCTCACTGTCAATTCTGGTTCCGCTTTACAACGAAGAAGAGTTTGTCGCCGCGTTGTTGGAACGCGTGCTGCGCGCCCCGTTGCCCGAAGGTATGGCACGCCAGGTCATCGTGGTTGACGACGGCTCCACGGACGGCTCGGGCGAAATCGCTTCCGCGTTCGCCGCTGCGCATCCAGACATGGTGAAAGTTCTCTCCCACCCTCGCAACCGCGGTAAGGGAGCCGCAATCCGCACCGCCCTTGAGCACGCTTCGGGCGAATTCGCACTGATTCAGGATGCTGACCTCGAATATGACCCTGGAGACTATCTCCGCCTGCTCAAGCCCCTGGTGGAAGGCAAAGCCGACGCAGTCTATGGCTCCCGTTTTTTGATCGCCGGAGAGCGCCGGGTGCTCTACTACTGGCACGCGCTTGCCAACCGCGCTCTCACAGGCTTTCTGAATCTTCTCGCGGACCTGAATCTCACCGACACCGGCACCTGTTACAAGGCTTTTCGCACCTCGCTGCTAAAGAGCATCCCCATCCGTTCGGAAGGTTTCGGCTTTGACGCTGAAATCACCATGAAACTGGCCCAGCGCCACATTAGCATTTATGAAACGCCCATCAGCTATCATGGCCGGACTTACGAGGAAGGCAAGAAGATACGCCCGTGGGACGGCGTCCTGACATTCGGCGTCATCCTGCGCTACTGGCTCATCCGGGATATATATAAGGAATCGGGTCCGGAAATCCTTGATGTGCTATCTGGAACGCCTCGTTTCAACCGCTGGATGGCTGACACTGTGCGCCCTTTTTTGGGGGACACGGTCATGGAGATCGGCGCCGGGATCGGAAATCTTACCCGCCACCTGGCTCCGCGCCGCCGCCGCTACGTCGCCACCGACATCGATGCCGAGCACCTGGCGCGCCTGCGCAACCGCCTGCATCACCGGCCTAATCTCGAAATAGCGCGTTGCGACCTGACAGCGCCGCGCGATTTTGCGCCTTACGCCAACCAACTGGACTCCGTGGTCTGCCTCAACGTCCTTGAGCATATTGAAGACGACCTGGCTGGTCTGCGCAATCTCTTTTCGGCGCTCAAGCCGGGAGGCTTGGCGGTGGTTCTGGTGCCGCAAGGACCTTGGGCCTATGGTGAACTGGATCGCGCCCTGGGACACGTACGCCGCTACACCCGGCCGGAGCTAACGGCACGCATGCAACAGGCGGGATTCGAAATCAGGCAAGTGATCGAGTTCAACCGCATCTCATTGCCGGCGTGGTATGTCAGAGGGCGGCTCTTCGGCCGCCGCAGCTTCAGCCGGCTGCAACTTGCTGTCTTTGACCGTTTGGTGTGGCTCTGGCGAAAAATCGACCGTTTTCTCCCCTGGGGTCCGGCTTCGCTCATCGCCGTGGGCCGCAAGCCGGACTGACGGCTACATGAAATAGTCTTTGACTTTGTCGAGCAAACCCTTCTCTTCCGGCTCGTTCTCTTCCGGCAACAGTTCGCGCAACTGCTCGAACAGCTTGCGCTGCTCCCGGGTAAGTTTGTCCGGAATTTTGACGTCCACGTGGATCACCAGATCCCCGCGGCCGCTGGAATTCAGGTGCGGGACACCTTGGCCGCGCAGGCGTATCTCCGCGCCGCTTTGTGTGCCCTCGGGGATTCTTACGGTTTGCAGGCCATCGAAAGTGAGGATGTCGACCTCGGTCCCCAGGGCGGCTTGGGCCACATTGACCGGCACCGTACAATGCAGATCGTCTTCGCGGCGGTCGAACACCGGATGTTCTTTCAGGCGCAGGACCACGTAGAGATCTCCCGGCGGCCCTCCGTTGGAGCCCGGTTGTCCTTCCCCGCTGACCCGCAACCGCGTGCCGGTGTCCACGCCCGGTGGCACGTTGATCTTGAGCTTGCGCTCCACCCGCACATAACCTTCACCACCGCAACGCGAACAAGCCTGGCGCACGATCTGCCCCCGCCCGCCGCACTGCCCGCAAGTCCGCCGGATGGAATGGAAACTCTGCTGGTAAACCACCTCGCCGCGGCCCCGGCAGGTGGGGCATGTCGCCAGACCCTTGCCTGGCTCGGCGCCGCTCGCCTGGCAGCGTGCACACGCCTCCACGCGGGGAGCCTGGATCTCTGCACTCATGCCGCGTACCGCGTCTTCCAGGCTGATTTCCAGGTCGTAGCGTATGTCGGCGCCCCGCTGGGCGCGCGGCGGCGCGGCTG
>CAYSBM010000412.1:0-3520 GCA_964429095.1 uncultured Solibacteraceae bacterium
TCCGAGATTGCTCCACTGGGAGAAAGCTCCTCATCCACTGACCATGTAGCGGAACAGTGATCTACCACCACCCTCCGACTGTCGCCTTCGATGCTGATCGCATCCACCTCGCGGCCCGAGACATCGCCCGGGCGGACACGAAGGAACCGCAGCACCACATCGTGCGTCTTGACGCGCAGCCCAAAAGCACGCAGACAGATGCCATCACCCGGTGCGGACTGGCCTGCGAGCGTGATGTAGGGCGCCTCTATTTCGATGGCCGACTTCAGATCAATGATGCCGGCCACGCGGAACACGACGATGCGCGGCCCCTTGATAAGGCACGCTTCGCGAAGACTACCTGGTCCGGAATCGTTGAGGTTAGTAACGAACAGAACACGCCCACCGCGTCCGCCCGATGTATACGCGCCGAAACCCTCGGCGCCAGGAAACGCTGGTACTTGGGCCGCGCGGAGCAAGCCACCGGTGGCCCAGAGGTATAGAATCGGGGACAGTGAAAATTTTGACATATCCAGGTACATTCTGACCCATCACCACCTGCCGCGTTAGCGGCAGGTGGTGAGCGTCCAGCGAGGACAGCAGGACGGGAGGCAAGAAAAAGATCTTGGGATCTACGGTAGGCGCACGGGCGGCGCGCAACTCGTCCGGGGTGGCGCCTCCCCGGTTGCCATTGCGCCGTAAGAGGTTGAAATATAGCTGGTAGCTGTAGACCTGATCAGGAACTGCCGGACCGATCCGCGAAAGCGTTCCAGCTCGTAGAACTCCGGCTCCATGAGGCCGTGCACCGCTTCCACGTCGCTGTTGTAGGTAGAACGGTGCGGCGGGTTGAAGCGATGCGCGCGGCAGCCGTATTCTTGCTCCACCAGCTTGGTGAAAGGCGGCAGGCCGTGGTTTCTTGCGCCGCCGGCTGCGGCCCGCCTGGCGCAAGATGCGGCCCATGGCGCCGGCCGCTGCCCGCGGTGTTTCCTTCGCCTGCGCTACGCTCCGGCTTCGGAAACACCGTCTCCCCCGGGCCAAAGCCTTTTCCCGAAACTGCCTCCACGTCCTGGAGCCGAACACCCTGAGCCTGGGTGGGTCACCATGTGCCTGGATAGGAAAATGCCAAGAAATGGCTGAATTCCTTGCTGAACTTGCTTGTGCTATCCTATTTTCAGTTCCCACCAGCAGACCAAGGGCCGGTAGCTCAGGCGGTAGAGCATTTGCCTTTTAAGCAAAGGGTCGCGGGTTCGAGTCCCGCCCGGCTCACCAATGTTTCGCCGCCCCTGTGATGCTCGGCCGATAGTCGTATAATCGCAGTGAGGCCTTCCTGATGGCGACGCGCTACCGCATTGCTCTTCTGTGGCCGGCCTTGCTGGGCTGCATCTGGGCGGCCGGCGCGAAAGCGCCGCCTGCCGGGCGTGGCGAAAGCGAGGCGGCCGAAATTACCGCCACGGTCTATACGGACAAAGCCGCGATCGCCGGCCTGATCGGCCACCCGCTGGACGGCGATTACATCGTCGTCGACCTCAGCATCGCGCCGAAAGCGGATAAGCCGCTGGCTCTGCTGCGCGACGACTTTCTGTTGCGCTCGGATAGAGATGGGCAGAAGTGCCGGCCCTTTGAGCCCGGCCAGATCGCCGGCGAGGGAACTTTGATCGTCTCTAATTCCAGCTCGGGCGGCGCGATTATGGGCGAGGAGAGCGGTCCCGTTTGGGGCGGCACCATCGGCCAACCGGGACGTCTGGGCGGAAGCGGCGCCTCGATCGGCAACGCGGGCGAAAGCGGCGCGCAGGGCACCGTGCAAACCGGGGGCAAGATCAAGGCCAATCCCACGCTAGAGGCGTTGAAGCGGAAGATCCTGCCCGAGAAGCAGATCAGCCAGCCGGTTTCGGGTCTTCTTTACTTCTTCCTGGAAGGCAAGCACAAGCCCAAGGACCTCGAACTGATTTACAAGGGTGGTGGCGGTAGAATCGCCATCCGATTCAAATAACCCTCTTCATGCGCATTCAAGACCTGGATACCCCCGCACTGTTGATCGATCTCGACGTCATGGAACGCAATTTGCGCCGCGCCGCGGAGTATGCGCGCGCGCACGACCTGCGCCTGCGCCCGCACACCAAGACGCACAAGATCCCCGCCATCGGCCGCATGCAACTGGACCTTGGCGCGGCCGGGCTCACGGTGGCCAAGGTGAGCGAAGGCGAAGTGATGCTCGATGCTGCCCCCCGTGATTTGCTCATCGCCTACCCCGTCGTGGGCCCGGCGAAAATGCCGCGCCTTGCCGCGCTGGCGCGCCGCACGCAAGTGACAGTAGCCCTGGATTCCATGGAGGTGGCCTGCGCGCTGAGCGAAGCCGCCCGCGAAGGGCAAACCGAGCTGGGCATTCTCACCGAAGCGGACGTGGGACTCGGCCGCGTGGGCGTCCAGCCGGGCGAAGCCTTGGTGGAGTTGGCGCAGGCCGTCTCGCGGCTTTCGCACTTGAGCTGGCTAGGCGTCGCCTTCTACCCAGGGCACATCCGCGATCCGCGCCAGCCGGAGGGACAACGCCAGATGGAAGAACTCTCGAGAACCATCTCCCGAATCCGCGCTGACTTGGACCGGGCCGGGCTCGAGCCGCGTGTGATAAGCGGAGGTTCCACCCCTTCGCTTTATTGTTCGCATCTGGTGGAAGGACTCAACGAGATCCGTCCCGGCACCTATGTGTTCAATGACAAGAACACCTTCACGGCCGGCGCGTGCGGCGTGGAGGACTGCGCCGCCACCATCCTGTGCACGGTGGTGTCGGTAGCCAGGTGCGGCCAAGCGCTGATTGACGGCGGCTCGAAGACGTTTTCTTCAGACCGCCTGATCACCTCCTCTGAAGTCACTTTCGGCCACCTGGCCGAGGATCCTGGCGTGGCTTTTGTCAAGATGAACGAAGAGCACGGCTATCTGGATTTGAGCCGCGCCAGCCGCCGCTACGCCGTGGGCGACCGCGTACGCATCATTCCCAACCACGTCTGCACCGCGATGAATCTGCATGAGAAGGTCTACGGCCTGCGGGGCGATCAGGTGGAAACGGTCTGGGAAGTCGCCGGCCGCGGCAAACTACAGTAACCGCCTCACACTTCAAGAATGACCGGGATGATTAACGGGCGCCGGTTGGTCTGCCTGGAAATATAGCGCTTCAGATCGGCACGGATCTTTTCCTTCATCAACCCCCAGTCGGCGCACTCTTCGGTCGACGAGTTCTCCAGCGTCCGCATCACCACCTGCCGCGCCTCCATCAGGAAGGCGGCCGAATCCTCGCTGACGAAACCGCGGCTGACGATCTCGGGAAGGCCCTCGCCGCGGCCGGTATGTTTGTCGATGGCGATGATGGGAATTACAAAGCCATCCTCGCTCAAGTGGCGGCGGTCCCGAATCACCACATCTTCCACTACTTCATCCAGCGTGCCGGAATCGATGCAGACACGGCCTACCGGAATGCGCTCGCCCTTGCGCGCCCCGCGGCTGTCGATCTCCAGCGTCTCGCCGCTATCCAGGACAAAAGTGTCTTCCA
>CAYSBM010000413.1:0-3508 GCA_964429095.1 uncultured Solibacteraceae bacterium
ATCTTGCAGATCATCATGATTGCGGTGGCCA
Organism: uncultured Solibacteraceae bacterium; assembly: GCA_964429095.1. Taxonomy (GTDB): domain Bacteria; phylum Acidobacteriota; class Terriglobia; order Bryobacterales; family Bryobacteraceae; genus JAJFUV01. The sequence goes on from CAYSBM010000413.1 coordinate 32, forward strand.
TCCTGATTCCATTGATATACACCGACACATTGCCGCGGACGACGCTGACCAGTTTCCTGGTGGCCCCACCTCCTCCTCCCCCGCCGCCTCCTCCTCCGGCAGCCGCGCCCGTGAAAGTCGTGAAGGTTATCCCCCGCCAGTTCGACGCTGGCCGCCTGATGGCGCCCAAGAGCATTCCGAAGGAAATCGCCATCATTAAGGAAGAAGAGCTTCCGCCTTCGGTCGGCGGCGGCGTCGGTGTGGTGGGCGGCGTGCCTGTCGGCGTGCCCGGTGGAACGCCCGGCGGCGTGATCGGCGGCTTCCTGGGCGGGATTCCCTCGGTGGCTCCTCCTCCTCCTCCCCCGGTGGAAAAGAAGAAGGAAGAAGTCAAGCAGACGCAGCGGATCCGTGTAGGCGGCAACGTACAGGCGGCCATGCTGCTGCGGCAGGTCAAGCCGGTTTATCCGCCTCTGGCGCGCCAAGCGCGCATTCAGGGGACAGTGAAGTTGCAGGCGATTATTTCGCGTGATGGCACGATTCAGCAATTGCAGGTCATGAGCGGACACCCGCTGCTGGTGCCTGCGGCGCTGGATGCAGTGAAACAATGGGTTTACAAACCGACCCTGCTCAACGGGGAACCGGTGGAAGTAGTAACGGTCATCGACGTGAATTTCACGTTGAGCCAGTAATTGTTTGGGTGTCGCAAGACACAATTTCAACTCGCAGGAGAATGGAAGATGTTTTTGCAAATGCAGGTATGGGCGTTCCTTTTGTTACAGGAAAGCGGCGCAATCGGGTGGGATCCCAGAGCTCTCTGGGCCCAGATGGGTATCATGGCGAAACTGGTGGTCATCGGCCTGTTTATCATGTCGGCCTGGTCCATCGGCGTCATGATTGACAGACTGTTGGCTTACAACGGGGCTCGCAAACAGTCGCGCGCGTTCGCTCCGGCCGTGGCCGGCGCGTTGCGTGAGGGCAAGTTGGATGAGGCCATTAAGATTGCGGACCGCTACAAGAAGAGCCACCTGGCCAAGGTGGTGGTGGCTGGTTTGCAGGAATTCCGCGCGCACCAGATGAGCAACGAAATTCCAGGTGAGGCGATCGAGGCTTCCAAACGCGCTCTGGAGCGCGCTGAAGCGATCGTGCACGCGGAACTCAAGCGCGGCGTAAGCTCGCTGGCGACGATCGGTTCGACCGCCCCCTTTGTGGGTCTGTTCGGAACGGTGGTCGGCATCATTAACGCGTTCAAGGGGATTTCGACCGAGAAGTCGACCGGCTTGGGCGCCGTGGCGGGCGGTATTTCGGAAGCGCTGGTGGCTACGGCCATCGGGGTGTGCGTGGCCATCCCGGCGGTGTGGATGTTCAACGCCTTCACGACCAGAATCGAGGCGTTCGACGTCGAGATGGGCAACTCCAGCTCGGAGCTGATCGACTACTTCCTGAAGCGGAGCCAGCGCTCCAGCGCCGGAAAGTAGAGCCGCCCGAGACGGGAGGCTATGCGGAGTGGGCTCAGCGAGTTGAAATGTAGTCCGTGCCGCCGTGGTTGAATCGACCACGGCGGCATGGGCGGACAGGCGGCTCGAAGCCCGATAGGGAGGCACATATGGCGAGAAAGAAAGCTCTGGCCGGTCCGATGGCGGATATCAACGTCACGCCGATGGTGGACGTGATGCTGGTGATGCTCATCATTTTCATGGTGATCACGCCCATGTTATCCAAGGGCATCAGCGTGGACATGGTGCGCACCAATAACCCCATTGCGATGCAAGCCGCGGACAAGGACGATGCGGTGCTGGTGGCCGTCACCCGGGATGGGAAGGTGTTCCTGAAGACCACACAGATGACGGCGGATACTCTGCCGCAAAAGGTCAAGGACATGCTGACCAACAAGCTGGACAAGACGGTTTACTTACGGGCGGACGCCCGGGCGCGCTACGAAAAAGTGGTCGAAGTAGTGGATAATTTGCGCGCCGCCGGCGTCGATCAGCTTGGCCTGTTGACCGAAGAAAACAAGAAGAAGACCGAGAGCAGTTCAGCCGCTCCGGCAGGCGGCGGAACGCCAGCGGCCGGACAATAGCCGGGCGCGGGAACCGTCGAGAGTAAGAAAGATTAGGGTCCGCCGAGCGGACAACAAAGAGAATTTAAGGAGCAACACTATGGCAATGGCAGTGGGTGGTTCCGGCGGCATGAAAGCCGACATCAACATGACGCCGCTGATCGACGTCCTGCTGGTGCTACTCATCATTTTCATGGTCATCACGCCCCTCACTCCCAAGGGCCTGGAGACCTTGGTCCCGCAGCCCCCGCCCCCGGGTGTACAAGCGGCTGCCCAGGACCAGCGCACGGTGGTCATCGTGATCAACCGCGACCGTTCGATGCTGATCAACACCGAGCCGACTGACGAAACGCGCCTCGGGCCACGGCTGGAAGAAATCTTCAAGACGCGCGCCGAGCGCGTGGTTTTCGTGAAGGGCGATCCGGAGTTGGAATTCCAATATGTGGCGAGGGCCATCGACATCGCCAAAGGAGCTGGCATCGACAAGGTGGGATTGATGACCGCCAAGATTGAGGCCGGCCAGTGAGGGCCGGATCCCGGTCTTTGAACGGTAGTCTGTTCTAATCAGGAGCTTATATGAAGCGCAACATTTTGTTCCTTGCGGCCTGCTTGAGCCTCGGCCTGTTGGTGGCGTTCTCGACGGGTTGCGAAAAGCTCAAGGCGCGGGATCATTTGAACAAGGGCGTACAGGCATTCAAGAACGCCAAGTACCCCGAGGCGGTGGAGCACTTCAAGATCTCGGTAGACTTGGACCCCACTTTCCCAACGGCACGGCTGTATCTGGCGACGGCCTACATGATGCAGTACATTCCTGGGGCGGATTCTCCCGAGAACAACCGCATGGCCCAAGCCGCCGAAGATCAGTTCATGGAGGTGCTGAAACAGGACGCCAACAACACCGTAGCGATCGCGTCCATCGCCTCCCTGAAGCTCAATCAAAAGAAATTCGATGAAGCCGCCGATTGGTACCGGAAACTGATTGCCGTCGATCCTAACAATAAGGAAGCTTATTACAGCCTGGGCTTCATCGCTTGGTCCAAATGGTACCCGGCGTTGATGACCGCCCGCGCCAAGCTGGGCATGAAGCCGGAAGATCCAGGTCCCATCAAGGACAAGAAGGTCGTGGCGCAGTTGAAGGAGCAGTATTCCCAGGTCATCGAGGACGGCATCAAGAGCCTGGAGAAGGCGCTTGAACTGGACAAAGAGTACGACGACGCCATGGCGTACATGAACCTGTTGATCCGCGAGCGGGCCGATCTGGCGCCCGATTCGGAAACCTACAAGAAGGAAATCGAGGTGGCGGACAACTGGGTCCAGAAGGCTTTGGAAACCAAGAAGATCAAGGCTGCTCGCATGCCGGCCGGCGCTGGCGGCATCACCAACGAACCCGCGCAGTAGCCCGTTCTGCCTTCCGCTATAATGTAGATGGGCGGCCGCGAGGC
>CAYSBM010000414.1:0-3497 GCA_964429095.1 uncultured Solibacteraceae bacterium
TTGTGATATGATCCCTGGCGCAGAGGTCCTTTCACCATGATCCAAATTGGCTTCCACACCGATAACTTTAACAGCGTCAATTGGAATTTCCAGCAGTGCCTGGAGTGGGCCCAAACACACGGCCTGCACCAGATCGAATGCGCCGCCATCGACGGTGTCTACATGCTGCATTCGCTCGGCTATTGGCCGCATGTGGCCCTCTATGAGGATCCCATCCTGCTGCGGCGCAAGATGGATAAATACGGTATCTCGTTCTCGGAAATCGACGCGGCTTTCCCGCTTACCATCCCCGAAAGCCTGACGCTCGGCGTGGAGTACATCCTGCACACCATCCGGTGGGCCGGCCAGGCTGGGTGCCCGCGGGTGGACACCACCGACGACAAGCACAAACCCGAGGGCATGAGCGACCTGGAAATCATCGCCCACCTGAAGAAAGTGTTTGGGATGATTCTGCCTGTGGCCGAAGCACACAAGGTGACCGTAAACGTCGAGCCACACGGCTATTCCACCACCAAACCGGAGCTGATGGCGGAAATTCTGAATCTCTACGACTCGCCCTATTTCGGCATGAATATGGATACCGGCAACACCTTCATCGCCGGGCGCGATCCGGTAGCGTTCCTCGACCAGTTCAAGAACAAGGTCAACCACGTTCACATTAAGGATGTAAGCCCGGAGTTGGCCGCCGCCCTGCGCGGTGAACTGACCGGCATCGCGCTGAGTTCCAGCGCCATCGGCGAAGGAGTGAATGCGGAAAACATCCGCCGTTGTATTGCAATTCTGGTCAAGAGCGGGTTCCAAGGTACTCTGTGTCTGGAATGCGACGCCAAAGGCGGGCCGGTGCTCGAGCGCAGCCTGGCCTGGGTGCGGCAAGCGCTGGCGGATGCTCAATAGGGAAAGCTTTCGCCCTTGCTACCATAGTTTCCATGCTAGGCCTGGACCGTAGGGCGGCCCGTGCAGCGTGGACCGTGCTGGTGATGGCAGGCGCGGTGGCGCTCCTGTACAAGATCCGGGGCGCCTTACTGGTATTCATCACCGCCGTGCTGTTGGCCTATCTGCTGGCGCCTTTGGTGGATCTGGTGGACCGGCTGGCGGCGCGCCGCTTTCCCCGCAATCTCTCCCTGGCGGTGGTGTATGTACTCCTGCTAGCTTTGATCATCACCGGCGCCAGTCTGGCGGTCTCGCGCATCGTCGAGCAGGCGGGCGTGCTGGCCGGCAAATTGCCGGACTATCTCCGGAATTTCGAGGCTCAAGGCGAACTGCCTCTTCCCGAATCCCTGAAGCCTTTGGAGGCGGAGGTGAGGGCTGCTCTGCGCGCGCATCTGGAATCCAGCGCGCAAGAGATCGTGCCGTTGGTGCGCCGTGCCGGAATGCAGGCGCTGGCCGCGCTAGGCAATCTGGTCTACGTGATTCTGGTGCCCATTTTGAGCTTCATGTTCCTAAAGGACGCCCGCGCCATACGCCAAGCCGTGGTGGAGCAGGTCATCGGCCCGGAACGCCGCGCCTTGATCGAAGGCCTACTTTCTGATGTCAATTTCTTGCTGGCGAAATTCATGCGCGCCGTGGTGTTGCTGGCGTTGGCCACGTTCGTCTTTTACGGGATCTTTCTGGAAGCGACTGGCGTGCCGTATGCCTTGCTGCTGGCGGGCGTGGCCGGCGCGCTGGAAATTATCCCGGTGCTGGGGCCACTAGCCGCCTCGGCGGCCATTCTGCTGGTGGCCGGCTTCAGCGGCTATCCACACCTTCTTTGGATCCTTATATTCTTGGGGGTTTACCGGCTTTTCCAGGATTATGTGCTGCAACCGCACCTGATGAGCGCCGGCGTGGAGTTGCATCCGGCTCTGGTGATTTTCGGCGTGCTCGCAGGTGAGCAAGTCGGCGGCGTCGCCGGGATGTTTCTATCGATCCCGACGCTGGCCACCCTGCGCGTGGTCTATGTCAGGGTGTTCAAGTGGCGCACGGCGCAGACGGAGTCAACCGGGTGACCGGCAGGCTGTGGCTGGCGGCGGCCGTGACTGTGCCGCTGTCGGCGCATATGGTCTCGATGAGCACCGGCGAGGCGCGGCTGAACGGCGCCCGGCTGGTCTATCACCTCAGCGTCCCCATTTATGAATTAAGCCATATCAAAGATCCGGAACGGACCCTGCTGGCCAACATCCATTTTTCGGCGGCTGGCGTCCCGGCGCGCACCATTGATCAAGCCTGCCAGGCCGACGTTGGCGCCGGTTCCTACGTTTGCTCGGCCACCTACGAATTTCCCGAACCGGTGGAGCGCTTTCAGGTGGAGTGCACCTTCCACGCGGTGACGGTGCCCAACCATGTGCACCTGTTGAGAGCATCGATGGACGGCAAGAGCGATCAGGCGGTCTTCGATTTTTCTTTCACCAAAGCCGATATACGTTTTGCCCCTCCAACCACCGCCGAAATGGCCCTGTCACAGGCCTTGGCGGGGGCTTTGCGCTCCGGTGGCGGGCTTGCCCAGTTGCTATTTATGCTGGCGCTGGTTCTGGCGGCCCGGTCCGGCCGCGAACTGGCGGCTTGCGCCGGCATGTTTCTGGCTGGCCAGATCGCCGCATGCCTGCTGGCGGCGCGCTTCGGCGCGCAATATGCGCCGCGGTTTGTGGAAGCCGCAGCGGCTCTGACGGTAGCCTACCTGGGGGCCGAAATTCTCTTACTGCCTCATGCCAGCAAGCGCTGGCTGGTCGTCGGCGCGCTGGGCGTGTTTCACGGCCTGAACCTGGAGTTGTTCATCCGCGCCAGCGGCTACCGGGGTCTGTTTGTGCTGTCGGGCGCGGCGGTGGCGGAACTGGCCATCGTGGGGGTGCTGGCGCTGTTGTATCTTCCTCTCCGGCGGGCCACTCGCTCACCCCTGCTGGTTCGCGTTCCCGCTGCTTTATGCGCGTTGGCCGGCATCTTGTGGTTCGGGCTGCGGCTAACTTCTTGAGTTGCGAATCCGTTCCCACTCCACTACGCCGCAACGGGCGGCCCAGGCATCATATAGAGCAGCCATGGCCCGCACCCGCTGTGGATATCGGGCAGCCAGATTTCGCAATTCGGTGCGGTCGGCTGCCAAATCGTACAATTCCCAGCCTCCCGGATGCCGGGACACCAGCTTCCACCTGCCCTGGCGCACGGCGCGGTTGCCCTCGTGTTCCCAGAATATGGCTTCGTGCGGGCGGCGCTTGTGACCTTGAAAAACAGGCAATAAACTCTTGCCTTCCAATGGGGTGCGCCCGGCAGGATAGGCTGCGCCGGCCACATCCAGGCAAGTGGCCATCAAGTCGATGACGTGGCCGGTTTGATGCGTGATGGAGCCAGGCTTGCGGATAACACCCGGCCAATAGGCGATCAACGGCGTGGCGATGCCACCTTCATGCACCCAGTGTTTGTATAGACGAAAGGGCGTGTTACTGGCGTTAGCCCACGGCAAGCCGTAGCTGGTGAAAGAATCTGGGGCGCCAGGCAGCGCCCCAGGCTGTCCCCTTTCGATTCTCTCG
>CAYSBM010000415.1:0-3487 GCA_964429095.1 uncultured Solibacteraceae bacterium
GCAGCAACGGGGCTCGCGCCGGCCCCCGGGGGTTATGGCGCGCGGCGGCGGGCGCCACTCTTGTTTCGGAAGCCGGCGCCGGTCTTAATCCGTGCCGCGCCACAAACTGATAGAATCGCAGCGCCAAGCCGGGGTCGGCATCCAGTTGCGCGGAATTCCTTAGGTGTACCCGGTCGCGCACGACGCTGAAGTCGGCGTTTGAAAGACGCGAGCGCCAAGCGCGGAACTGGTCCAGAAGATTGCTTCCGGCCTCTTCGACCTGCTCCATGGCATCGAGGGCGGCCCGATGTATTGAAAGCGCGTGTCCATAATAGTCCCTCATCCACTCGGCCGCGCCGCGCCGGCCGAAGAACTCGAGCGCCGAGGCTTCCTCCTGGAGCTCAAAGCTCAAGCGGTTGGAATCACGGCCTGCCCGGCAATGCAGCAGACAGCGCACACGCTGAAGAAATCGCACGGCCTCCGCCGTTGGAGGAACCGGCGGCGAGCAAGCCCGCAGCCGCTCCAGCCAGTGGACCAGATGCAGGTCACGAATTCCGCCGGGGGACTCCTTCACATCGGGCTCCAGATGAAAAACCGTGTTCTCAAACCGGTCGTGCCGCGGGCGCGCCAGCCGGCAGATGTGCCGCGCCAGATTCCGGCCCTCCATCCGGTAAAACTTTGGCAGCCGAGCGGCCAACTCCTCGAACAGGCTCACATCGCCGGACAGAAAGCGCAGATCCAAGAGACTGACGTTCAGTTCGATGTTTTGCAAGTGCAGGGTGGCGCACTCATCCACCCTCCGCACGGAATGGCTCAAACGCAGGCCGGCGTCCCAGAGCCTGTGCACAAAACTCGAGATAGCCGCGCGGTCCGAAGCCTCGTCCAAATCCCGAGCGGTGAGGACAAGCACGTCGACATCGGAACAAGGAAAAAGCTCGCAGCGCCCGAATCCGCCGACCGCCAGCACCGCCAACCCCGACTGGTAAATCCCCCCTAAGGCCGTCTCGAAAGCGTCTATCACGGCCGCCTCAGCCTCGGCCGTCCGCCGCTGGAGCAGTTTGACTGCGTTTCCAGTGGACAGAAACTCCTTGCAAGCGTCGCTAAAGGGCTGCGTCTCCACGGTCGTCGTTGCGGATGCGGATTGCCTCGCAGACCTCGGAGATGAAGATCTTGCCGTCCCCGATTTTCCCCGTGCGCGCGCTCTGAATCAGCGCGCCGGTGATCTCCTCAACGCGGTTGTCGGAAACTACAATCTCGAGTTTCATTTTTGGCAACAGGTCCACCTCATACTCCATGCCTCGATAGATCTCCTTATGGCCTTTTTGGCGGCCGTGCCCCCGGACCTCGCTGATCGTGATGCCATCGACGCCGATCAGTTTTAGGGCCTCGCGCACCTCATTCAACTTGAAAGGCTGGATAATCGCTTCAATTTTCTTCATGGCCTGCGCTCCAACTCACGACTCCAGGTTATAAGCTTCCTCGCCGTGCATACTGACGTCCAGCCCTTCGCTTTCCTGCTCGGGGTGCAGACGGACTCCCACGATGAGGTCGCACACTTTCAAAATAAGATAGGTACCCACGACAGCGATGACAATCGCCACCGCCGCGCCGAGCGCCTGATTGCCTATTTGCGTCCAATTGCCGTCTACCGCGCCAAGCGCCTGCGCGCGGCCGTCACTGTTCTTAAGAGCATCATTCACGGCGTTCGTGGCGAACACTCCCGTCAACATCGCGCCGGTAAAGCCGCCCGCGCCATGCACGCCGAAGGCGTCCAGGGAATCGTCATACCCCAGACGCTGCTTGACAAATGCCACCATAAAGTAACAAATCACGCCGGCCACGAAACCGATCAGCAAGGCGGGAGCCGGTTTCACGAAGCCGGCGGCCGGCGTGATGGCGACCAAACCGGCCACACTACCCGACGCCGCCCCTAGCACACTTGGCTTGCCCGAACGAATCCATTCAGCCAGCATCCATCCCAGCGTCGCCGCTGCTGCACCGAAGTGCGTAGCCACAAAGGCGCTCGAGGCCAAGCCCGACGCGCCCAGGGCGCTGCCGGCGTTGAACCCAAACCAACCCACCCATAACAGGCAGGCGCCGACCACGCTCAACACCACGCTGTGCGGCTTCATAGGGTCCACCAGATAACCCTGCCGTTTCCCGAGGTACAACGCGCACACCAAAGCTGACACACCCGAAGTGATGTGCACCACCGTGCCTCCGGCAAAATCCAGGCAAGCAACTCGGCCGTCTGAGAAGGCGTTTAACCAGCCGCCCTTGCCCCATACCATGTGCGCCACCGGAAAATATACGATCAGCGCCCATAAGACGGTGAACAACAGCATCGAACTGAACTTGATCCGTTCGGCGAAAGCGCCGCTGATGAGGGCGGGGGTGATAATGGCGAACATGAGTTGATACGCCATGAAAGTCAATTGCGGGATGGTGGCTGAATAATCCGGGTTCGGCGCCACGCCCACGCCCTCAAGGAAGGCGTACTTTGCGCCGCCGATCACAGCCGAGCCCTCACTGAACACCAGGCTGTAACCTATAAACGCCCACAGGACGGTCACCACGGCCATGAGCACGAAACTGTGCATCATGGTGCCCAAGACATTCTTGCGGCGCACCAGTCCGCCGTAAAACAGCGCCAGCCCAGGCCCCGTCATCATGAGGACCAGCGCGGCGCTCACCAGCATCCAAGCGTTATCTCCTGATGATTGCGCCGCGCGGGCGGCTTCATCCACGGCGCTCAAACGCGCACTCAGATCGGGCGGCGATTGCCCCAGCGCGCCACACGCCACCACATGCAATAGAATCAGGCACATTCGCCGCATGAACACCTCAATTCACTCATGGTTTTCAACACCTTTACTAACATCATGCGGGCAGAGCCCCTAAATGGGAAGACAAACCTTTTTATGGCGCCGATCAAAGGCGCCTATGGCAGGACGAACGCAGCTCCGCAGGAATCAGATGCGCTGCGTCCTCATTGACTTACGGGACTGTACATGGGGTTGCACACCGGCCACGGCGCAAAGCCGATGCTCATGTCCCGGCTCTCCACCCAAAGCAGCGTTTCCTCGCCGCTCTTGGTGTCCAACACAGCGATCACGCCGTGGCCACAATACTTGATCTTCTTGATCCTGGTGGGAACGATGGACCGGGGGCTGTCCGGCCCCCAGTCCTCCATAAATCGATCGATGGAATAATCTCGGCAAGGCTTGGCGGGGGTACACCCCCACAACTGGTAGGCGGCTTGATAGTCCCGCTTATTCAGCAGTTCGAGAAAAATCTCAACCCGCTTCTTGTGGCGGTGTCCGCGGAAAGTGAAGTAAAGAACGCCCGACAGAAACAGCACGATCGCCAGCGCGGCGAGAGAGCGCCACAGGATCTTCGACCGCCGCGCCTCCCCTTCCCCGTAGGCCGCCAGAAAATCCCCCATCTGTTAGCCTCGCCAATCTTACATAGCCGGGTAAGCCTTATCAAAGGCCGCCATGGCGGCGAT
>CAYSBM010000416.1:0-3483 GCA_964429095.1 uncultured Solibacteraceae bacterium
ACCATGGCCCTTTATTTGTTGCATCTGGGCTCTCAACTGCATGAGTGCGGGAGCTTACACTTCCGTATTGCTTTCTTTTCTGGAATCGTTTACAATGCGGCTCAGCTCGAAAACCCGATCAGTGGAGCCTGACCAATGAAACTGAGGAGCAAGCAGGTGCATGGGCTCTTGTTTTGCCCGTTCGTGCTCGCAGCTACCACCTTGAATGTAAAGGACTTCGGAGCTGCCGGAGACGGCCTGGCCAAGGATACGGCGGTCATTCAGAGGGCTATCGACGCCGCCGAAAGGCAAGGTGGAGGCACGGTGCTGGTGCCGGCTGGCCGCTACCTTAGCGGGACCATCCGCCTGAAAAGCCACGTCACGCTCCACTTGGACAACGGCGCCAGCATCCTGGCCAGCACCGACAACGCCGACTTCGAACCCTACGAACCCCTACCCTTCAAGTCGGTGTCCGATAACGAAACCACCTACTTCCATTACGGTCTCATCACCGCGGAAAACGCTCATCACATCGCCATCGTCGGCCAGGGCACTATCGACGGAAACCGCACGCGCCGCCGCGGCCCCAAGACGGTCGCCATCAAGAACTGCCAGTACGTGACCATCCGCGGGGTCACGGTGCAGAACTCGCCGAACTACTCGATCAGCTTCTGGGGCAGCGACTACGTGGATATCGACGGCGTGACTATCCTGAACGGCTATGCCGACGGGATCGACCCGGACGCTTCGCGCTATGTGCGGATTTCGAATTGTTACATCGACTGTTTCGACGACGCCATCTGCCCTAAAGCCAGCCCCTCGATGGGAATGAACGAGCGGCGCAACGTCGAGCATCTGGTGGTCACCAATTGCGTGACGCGCACCAATTGCAGCAACTTCAAGTTCGGAACCGAATCCAGTTGGGATCTGAAAGACGTCACCGTAAGCAACATCACCATGATGCCCCGCGACAAAGGCCGGCCGCCTATATCCGGCATCTCGCTGGAATCGGTGGACGGCGCTCACATCAACGGCGTGGCTATCTCGAACATTTCCATGGTGGGCGTCACTACGCCGATCTTTGTCCGCTTGGGCAACCGGGGGCGCGGCATGGATCCGCCAACGCCTGGTTCAGTGGAAAACGTCTTGATTAACAACATCGTCGCCCGCGGCGCCACCATGACCAGCTCGGTGACGGGCATCCCGGGGTACATGGTCCGCCGCGTGGCCTTATCGAACATCATGATCACAATGGAAGGCGGCGGCCAGGATCCCAAAGGGCTGGACGTACCCGAGCACGCCGCCAAGTACCCGGAAGGGACCATGTTCGGGGTTCTGCCGGCCTACGGGTTTTATGGACGCCACGCCGAAGGGCTTTCGTTCAGCAACGTGCAATTGCGTTGGGACAAGCAGGATCTGCGGCCGGCCATGATTTTCGACGATGTGAAGGACCTCACCATAGAAGGGTTCCGCACGGACACCGTGGCGGGCCCATCGCCCGTATTGTGGTTGAACAACGTAGTTGACGCTTTTATCCGCGGCTCGCGAACGGCGGCTGCGGGGGTATTCCTGCGCGTGAGCGGCGCCGCCAGCGGCCGTATCCTGCTGGCCGGCAGCGATCTGTCCCGGGCAGAACGGCGCACCGAGCAGTTGAGCGCGCCCAAGTCCGCTGTGCAAGAGATAGGAAATGCGGTGAGCGCAACCCCTCACCGGGCTGTGAAGAAGGCTTCCTTGGGAGGTGTAAAAAGATGACGGCAAGCAAACTCAGTCTTGCAATCGTTATTGTCCCGATCATGGTTGTGGCGGGGCTCGTTCTCAGTATCCCCTGTCTGGCGCAGCAGGCCGGCACGGCAGGCATTTACGGCAGCGTTACGGATGCGCAGGGCGGAGCTATCCCCGGCGCGAAAGTGACGCTCACGCACGTCGAGCGCAACCAGATCCGGGAAACCACGACCAACCAATTGGGACAGTACAGTTTCCCACTGCTTCCCATTGGCAGTTACAACATCACCATTCAGCAGCCGGGATTTAAGGCCTTCGTGAAAACCGGAATTGTGCTCCAGGTAAACGACAACGCGAAGATCGACGCCACCCTTGAGGTGGGAGACATTAACACACGCGTGCAGGTGGAGGCCGTCGGCCTGACGGTGGAGACCAGCAGCGCCACCATCAAGAACGTCGTGGACGGCAAACGAGTTCTGGAATTGCCTCTGAACGGGCGCAACGTGCTGCAACTCGGACTGCTGGTCCCCGGCGCGGTGAATGCCGGCGGCAGCGTTACGGGCGGCGCCAAGAGCCCCGCCGACAACCAGCAGTTTTCCATCAACGGATCGCGGCAGAACACGACACGCTTCACGCTGGACGGCGGCGACAACCAGGATAACCTCACCAACGTCAACGCACCATACCCGTTCCCGGACGCGGTGGAAGAATTCTCCGTGCAGACCAGCAACATGAGCGCCGAGGTAGGCAAGAGTTCCGCCGCGGCGGTCAACGTGGTCACCAAGAGCGGCACAAACGAGCTCCACGGCGGCGGCTTCTGGTTCGTGAGGAATTACAACTTCAACGCCGGCAGCTATTTCCTGCACCAGTCTGACAACCTCAAGCGGAATCAGGCCGGCTTCACCCTGGGCGGTCCAATCGTGAAAGACAAGCTGTTCTTTTTTGGAGGGATCCAAAGAACCTGGTACAGGACAATGCCCACCGAAAGCAAGGCGCTGACCATGCCGGGCGCACACCGGACGGGGAATTTCGCCGACTTGCTCACACGGTCGAAGCCGGTAACGCTGTTGGATCCCAACAACGGCCAGCCTTTCGCCGGCAACCTGATTCCCTCAAGCCGTTTCTCTCCGGCGGCGGTAAACCTTCTCAAACTTTCCCCTGTTCCCGGTTCCGACGGATACACCTATTGGAGAAACGTCACAAACGAGGATCCCCGGGAATACATTCTCCGTGTTGACTGGCGCCCCAACGCCAAGCACAATCTGCTCGGCAGATACCTCCAGAACACGGATCCGACCATCGTGGGCTTCGATCAGGCCAATATCCATTCCGTAGCGCAGTCGCAGTGGTCATTCAGCAAGAATGCCACCTTGGGCTACACCTTGATTGTCTCCCCCACCCTCATTGCCGATACTCACATCACGATGTCACGGACTACCGGCAAACGCGGCTACGACTTTCCTTACACCATCGCGAGTTTCGGCGTGAAGGTCAATCCCACATCGAACCAGATTGCGGTGGGCTTCAGCGGCACCAGCGGCACCAAAGCGCCTTCGACGCCCAACCCGCCGGCAGTCTTCGCCCGCACCAACATCGAATGGACCCATTCCTGGCGGTGGATCAAGGGGCGGCACAGCATGGTGGCCGGGACCGACATCATGTTCTCCCGCTACAACGAGTACAACACCTTTCACGGCTCCGGCAATTTCAGCTTCACCGGCCGTTACACCAACTACGACGAGGCGGATTACCTGCTGGGGTTGATGAGCGCGTTTGACCAGA
>CAYSBM010000417.1:0-916 GCA_964429095.1 uncultured Solibacteraceae bacterium
TTCTGGCTTTCCAGGTAATCCACCCCCTCAGCCGTGATCACGAAGCTGCTGCGGTCATCCTGAGCGATGTAGCGCTTCGAGCGTAGGTACCAGATCGAGAAACCCAGGTGCTCGCGTGGAAAGGCCATCAGGTGTTCCAGGTCCAGGAAGGAGAGCGCCGCGTAATCCGGGTTCGAGCGCCGCCGCGCGTACAGCAGGCAGAGTATGCCTAACCGGATCTTGCTTTCCGATTCGAGGCCCTCGTTGAACTCGCTGGATTGAAACACGGGCAGCGGCGGCGGCTCGGTAGCGGCCAGTTGTTCGTCGTAAGCCGCACGGCGCTTCGGGTCGCTCAACACTTCGTAGGCTTCCTGGATTTTGCGGAATTTCTCGGCGTCGCCGGTCTCCTTGTTATCAGGATGATAACGGGAGGCGAACAGGCGGTAAACGCGATGAATGGTTTCCGGCTCCGCCCGGGGGTGGATCTGCAATTCGTCGTAATAATTCACGGCGCGGCCAGGCATCACTTTATGAATCGGCCGGACGGCGGAAAAACTTTGGTCCGAGCAGCGCCAAACGTGTATGCTGGCGTGGACGCCATGATGAGCCGGGGGACCAGAAAATGGGCCACAGTCGCGCTGTTGAGCGCGGGGATGATCATCGCCTATGTTGACCGGGCGAACCTTTCGGTGGCTCTGACCGCAGATGGCTTCAAGAGCTTCTTCAAGTTAAGCGACACGGACCGCGGCTTGCTTAATTCGGTGTTCTTTTGGACCTACGCGCTCTTGCAGATTCCGGCTGGCTGGGTAGTGGACCGCTACGGCGTGCGGCGCCCGTACGCCATCGGCTTCTTGGTCTGGTGCCTGGTTTCGGCCGCCACCGGCCTGGCGCAGGCGTTTTGGATGCTGGTGGCTGCGCGGCTGCTGCTGGGGGTAGG
>CAYSBM010000417.1:926-3473 GCA_964429095.1 uncultured Solibacteraceae bacterium
GCGGTGGTGTCTCCGGCGAGCCTTCGCTGGATCGGGCTGAACTGCCACGAGAAGGAACGCGGCTTGGCCATCGGTGTGTACATGGCGGGGACCAAGATTGGCCCGGCGCTGGGAGCGCCGCTCACGGCGTTTCTGATTACCGCGCTCGACTGGCGGGCGATGTTCGTGGTGCTGGGCCTGGGCGGGTTAGCGTGGCTCGCCTTCTGGCTTTGGCTGGTGGAGGACGGTCTCGCGGCAGCAAACCAGCGCGTCAGCGAGACGCCAGTTTCGCTCCTGCCGCTATTCCGTACGCCCTTGCTGTGGGGCGTGCTGGTGGGGACTTTTTGCTACAACTTTTTTGTCTACTTTTGCATGACCTGGCTGCCGGCATACCTGGTGGAGCGCCGCGGGTTGTCGCTGAATTCGATGGGCGTTTACACCATGATGAGTTTTGGCGGCATGGCTTTGACGGCCGCGCTGGCCGGATGGGCGGCCGACCTGATGATTCGGCGGGGCCGGGACGCGGTAAATGTGCGGCGAGCCTTCACCGTGGCAGGGCTCGTGCTGGCCTCTACCGAAGTGGCTGGCGCGCATGCGGCATCGCGCGAGGTCGCCTTGTTCTTCGCCATCTTCTCGCTGGTGGGCCTGGGACTGGCGACGGCCAACTACTGGGCGCTGACGCAATCGCTTGTGCCGCGGGCGGCCTTAGGACGCATTGCGGGCGTGCAGAACTGCGCGGCGAACCTCTCAGGCATCGCCGCCGCGCTGGTGACCGGATGGCTCAAGCAGGCGACCGGAAGTTACGAAGCGCCCATGCGCCTGATCTGGCTGCTGCTCCTGCTGGGCGTGGCCTGCTATGTGTTTGTGGTGCGGCGTAAGTACGCCGTCTGTATTCAGACTTTGTCCGGCACCACGTAAGGGGCCCGGTAATCCCGCGTCAGCATGCGGTTGGCCTCCGCATCGCCCACGAACTCTTGTGAAGCGGGGTCGAAGGCCAGCTTGCGGCCCAAGCGGTAGCTGATGTTGGCAAGGTGGCAGAGACCGGCGGAGGTGACTCCCTGCTCGATGTCGGCGTTGAGATCCTTCACGTTGCGTGTGCGGCAGGCGTGCAGGAAATTTTGCATGTGCGGGCCTGTCGCCCACGCGTGCGCCTCGGTGAACTTCTCGTCCAGGACCTTCTCGTGCGACTCGCCTTTGTATACCTGAAAACCTTTCAGATCCACGGCCATCCACCCGTCGCTGCCGAAAAAAAGATCCCCGATGACGTTGCCGCCTCCATCGCGCGTGATGCCGCCCTCCTCGTTAAACAACAAGCCACGCACTTCGAAAACGAGCTGGCAATCGCCGTAGTCAAAGGTTGCCAGTTGCGTGTTTGGTGTCTCCTGATCGTCGATATATATGAACTTGCCCCCGCTTGAATACACGCTCGCAGGCAGGGTGTCTTTGCCTAATCCCCAGCGTGCGATGTCCATTTCGTGCACGCCCTGGTTGCCGATGTCGCCGTTGCCGGTGTCCCAGAACCAGTGCCAGTTGTAGCGGAAGCGGTTCATGGTGAACTCGCGCATGGGCGCCGGTCCTAAGAACATGTCCCAATTGATGCCCGGCGGGACAGGCGTGGGGGGAGTATGTCCGATTGACTTGCGCCGCTTATAGCACAAGCCTTTGGCCATGTATACCTTGCCGATGATGCCTTCGCGCAGCAGGCGCATGGCGCGGATCTTGTGCTGAATCGTGCGGCTTTGCGAGCCCACCTGAACCATGCGCTTGTACTTGCGGGCGGCCTCGATCATCTTGCGGCCTTCCCAGACGTTGTGGCAGGCGGGCTTTTCGACGTAGACGTCCTTGCCCGCCTGGCAAGCCCAGATGGTGGCCAGAGCATGCCAGTGGTTAGGCGTGACGATGGAGACGGCATCCACCTCTTTGTCCTCGAAGACCTTACGCATGTCTCCGTAAATCTTCGGCTTGGAGCCCTGGAGCTTCTCCACCATCGCCGCGCCCCGTTCCTGTGCTTCCTGGTTGACGTCGCAGATGGCCGTCACGCGGCTTTCCGGCAACTGTGTGTATTCCTGAAGGTGAGCCCTTCCACGGCCGCCGATGCCGATCACGGCCACGTTGACCTTGTCGTTGGCGCCGAGAACGCGATGCGCGGGTGTGGCGATGGCCGCCGCCGCGGTAGAGAGTACGGCACGTCGGGTTAGATGCTCCATAGGGGCGATTATAGCGATTCGCGAGGCATAAGCCGTAACGTGATGTGGGCGAAGGGCGGGGCGGGGAACTCGATGGCGCCCTCACGGACCGTGAGCTGAGCGCCCCTATGCTCCATAAGGTCGGAGAGCCACACCCGGCCTATGGGATAGCCGAAGCGCAACCGCACGCGGCCCCCGGCGCCGAAGACCTCGTGGCCGCGGAGAACAAGGCCCGCGCCATCCTCGGCGCGCTTGAGCGCGGTGACGAGGAAATTGCCGCTTTCGCAGTTGAGAAAGCTGTGCTCGGGCGAAAACCGCCCCGCGTGCGCGTCGGTGGCTATCACGCGCAGAGGCGAATTGAAGCTTTGCGCCTGCCAGAGGG
>CAYSBM010000418.1:0-3463 GCA_964429095.1 uncultured Solibacteraceae bacterium
TCCCGATGAAGTTTGCCTGCCTGACGGATACCCCGGCGCACACCTGGTTTATGCCGTCGATGCTGGCTGAAAACGGGGGCGTAGGCTTCGCCCTGGGCAGTAACCAAACCCGCGGCGCACTGTTGCAGAACGGCAATTTGAATGAGGAGTCGCCTTTCTGGTGGGAAGGCATCGACGGCCGGCGCGTGGTGGCCTGGTTTGCCCGCTCTTATCTGCAACTGTTCAGGCTGGTGGGAGACCGTCCTTCAATCGGCCGGCTGGAGCGTACCGTGCCGCAATTCCTGGCGCGCTACCGCCGGACGGGTTACCCTGTGGATGCCGTGTTGCTGTATGGCCTTTACACCGACAACGCGGCTATTCGCGACGGCGAGGTGGATATCGTCAACAAGTGGAACCAAACCTACGCCTATCCCAAGATCATCCCTTCCACCGACGCAGATTATTACGCCTACATCACGCAGCGCTTCGCTGACAAGCTGCCGGTCTACCGCGGCGACGGCGGAGCGTATTGGGAAGACGGCGCGGCTTCGACAGCTTACGAAACGGCGATGAACCGCGCCACACAGATTTTGCTGCCGCAGGCCGAGATGTCGGCGGCGCTGGCCACGGCCTTCCAGCCGGCGGAGCTGTACCCGGCGGACGAATTTCGGGAAGCCTGGAAAAACCTGCTGTTTTACGACGAGCACACCTGGGGCGCGCACAACCGCATTTCACAGCCGGCCCGGAAGTTCGTTACCGCGCAGGGGGAGGTGAAGCGCAGCTTCGCCGGGCGGGCCAACTGGGCCGCCACGGATCTGGCGGCGCGCAGCCTGAACCGGCTGGTGCAGAACATCTCGATTGGCGGCCCCACCATGTTCGTGTTCAACCTGGAGCCTCGCACGCGGAGCGGAGTAGTGGAGCTGGAACTCGATTCCAGCCGCCGGCTGGCCGATCCCGCGACGGGCGCACCGGTTCCGGTAGAAGTAGTCCGCGAGTTGCGGGGCTACCAGGTGCAACGGTTCCTGGCGCGGGACGTGCCGGGCTTTGGCTACCGCGCCTACCGCGTGGAGGCCGTACCGGGCGCGCCCAGGCCGGCGCCGCGGCCTCATCTGGAAGTCTGGCGGATCGAATCCCGGTTTTACCGCGTGAGCTTCGACCGCTCCACGGGCGCCATTACGAGTTTGTACGACAAGGAACTCGGCAGGGAACTGGCCGATCCGGCTGCTCCCTACAAGCTGAACCAGCTGCTTTATGTCAGCGGAGGCGATAACTCGCGCCTGATGCAGGCTCTCGTGAACCTTAAGCCTCCCGTTCTGGACATGAGCAGCTCGTATGGCGCCAGCCTGATCGAAAACACCGGCAAACGCATCGTACTGCGCGCGCAGGCGCGCAGCGTGCCGGAGGTGGAAACCGAGATCACAGTGTACGACGATCTGAAGCGGGTGGATATCGTCAACCGGCTTCGCAAGGAAGCCGTGCGGGAGAAAGAGGCCGTTTACTTTGCTTTCCCCTTTGACGTGAAGCCGCCGGAGTTCGCCGTCCAGGTGCAGAACACATGGGTGCGGCCCAACGTGGACCAGTTGCCGGGCGCTTGCCGCGATTGGTTCACCACGCAGAACGTGGTGGCGGCTCGGGGCCGCGGCGTGGCCATCGGCTGGGCCTCGCCCGACGCGCCGCTGGTCACGCTTAGCGACATCAACCGCGGTCTGTGGATGAAACACCTGGAGATCGCCAACGGTCACATCTACAGTTACGCGATGCACAACTACTGGTTCACCAATTACAAAGCGGACCAGAGCGGCAACTTCGCTTTCCGGTATGCGATCACCAGTGCTGCTCAGATGAGCGCGGCGGAACTGGCGCGTTTCGACGCCGACACGCGCCGCCCGCTCGTGGGCTACGGCTACTACGACGCCCGGAACGTTCCCCTGGGGCCGGTCAAACGCCGGATGCCGGACATTAGCGGTGAGTTTTTCAAAATTGATGCGCCGCATGCCACGGTGACGGCATTTAAGCCGGCCGAAGATGGTCGCGGCTTTATCCTGCGGCTCCAGGAGACTGGAGGTGAAAAGGGCGCGGCGAAATTCTCTTCGCCGGTGTTCCCTTTGGCGTGGGCGCAACTGGCCAATGGGGTCGAAGATGCGAAGGCGCCTCTGGCCATCAAAGCCGGCGTAGTGGAGATCCCTCTCGAGGCTTGGCGCTACACGACGGTGCGGATTGGCTTCGGACCGGCGGCGGAAAGCCGGCGCTAAGCGGCCGGCGGTTATTTCCCGCTCGATAGAACACAGCTCGTCTCCGTGAAGAAAGCAGTCCGCCTGGATTCATGATCCAGCAATGAGGCCGCAAGATCCCCGGGCTGCCCGGTCGCTAGCCGTACTCGAATCCGGCGATAGCGTAAGCGGCACGCACGCGGTTGCGCAAGCGGCTATCTCCGCGCCGCGGATTCTAACAAGGGCAGTAGTTGACTCCGTGCAGCGGCGAATTCCGAAGGTTTCAGATGTTCGGCGATCAACGGCGTCTGCGGCGGAAGCTTCGCAACGAGCTCGGCGAACAGGCGGTAATTGGTTTCCCCTTTGAGTGGGCCTGGCAGTTGATAGGACTGCCCTCCGGCGTCTAGGCGGAAATCCTTGAAGTGGACCAACGCGATACGGTTCTTGAGTTCGCCGAACATGTCTTTGAGCACCTTGTCGCGTTGCGCATAGCGCGCGATGGGCGTCATATTCGGCGGATCCAGAACTGCACCGGTGGTCTTGGGCAGCCGCTTCAACAGCCGGGCTAGCGACGGTGCGTCGGGGCAGGCGAGCGTGATGTAAGTTTCCAGCGCCAGCATCAGACGGGCGTTTTCGATTCGTGGGTGGTATGGTTCGAGGAAGCGGCAAATGGCGTCCTCCGCTTCCCGGGTCCAGTTGCGCGGATCCGGCGTCATCAGGCCCTTGCCGTAGCCGCCGGTCCAGGCCACGATGCGGTGAGCGCCCATGAAGCCGGCGAAATCGATGGCGCGGATCAGGTCCTGGCGCCGGCAGTCCATCAGAACGTTCGAAGGCGAAACGCAATTTACATAAGCGCCCACCACCTCGGCGGCCAACCCCTCCTGTTTGAGCCAGCCGGGCAGTGCGCGCAGGAAGGCGTCGTCGGCTTTGACCCAGGAAAACTGGAGCTGGACGCGGGTAAAGCCGGCCTCCCGCGCGGCACGCAAGGTTGCGCGCGAGGCGGCTTCGTCGGCGCTCACCTGGCAAACAACGCCCAGACGCTCGGCGAGCGTGGCCGCCCGCAGAGAAACCGCGGCGGCGCCGGCCAGAAACGAGCGGCGAGTAATGGTGTTCATGCTCTTACCACGGGCAGTTTCCAGGGCTCGCGATATTTGCGGTGGATATAAGCGTCGGCTTCCGGCAAGCCCTCGGCTCGCTCGCTTGCGGCATCCCAAAGGATCTTGGCGCGCGTTCGCAACGCGACGTTGCCCAGATGAGCCACTGAACTGACGAAG
>CAYSBM010000419.1:0-540 GCA_964429095.1 uncultured Solibacteraceae bacterium
GGCCGGGGCGGGGGTGGATTCGGTGGTTTCGATTCAGGCGACAGCTTCGGCGGCTTCGGCGGCGGCGACTCCGGCGGCGGAGGCGCCTCCAGCCGTTGGTAGGAATCAGGCCATGGAACGCGACTTACAGCAACTGGTTGAAAAACTACAGAAAACTTTCGGTGAACGTCTGATCTCGGTTGTGCTGTACGGTTCGGCCGCTGTAGGAGATCATCACGCCCGGTTCTCCGATTACAATGTCCTCTGCGTGCTGTCAAAGGTGACGCCGCTCGAATTGGGCGAGGCTCAACCGGTGTTCCATTGGTGGCGCGGACGCGGCAACCCCAGCCCGCTGCTGCTCAGCGAGGATGAGCTCCGCCATTCGACCGATTGTTTCGCCATCGAATTCCACGACATCAAGGAACGCAACCGCCTGCTGGCCGGCCGCGACGTGGTCTCTACGCTGGAACTCGACGACTCTTTCTACCGCGCCCAGCTCGAACATGAATTGCGCGCCAAGCTCTTGCGCCTGCGGCAGAAAGCCGCCGGAGTGCTGTCAGA
>CAYSBM010000419.1:550-3454 GCA_964429095.1 uncultured Solibacteraceae bacterium
GCCGGCGGCGAAGCGAACTTTCCCAAGCGCGAGGTGATCGAACAGGCCCGGCAGTGCTTCGGCCTGGATCCGGCGCCTTTCCTGGCGCTGCTGGATCTGCGCGAAGGACGGCGCAAGCCGCGCGATGTGGATCCCTTGCCGCTGTTTGCGCGCTACCTGGAACAAATTCAAATTGTGGTCGATGCAGTCGACCGTCTGGAAAAGTGAGGAGAATATGAAGACTGCTGCGATTGTGCTGGCGGTTGTTTTGATTCTGGGCCTGATTGTGGGCGGCAAACTCGTGAGCATTCGCAACGAGCTGGTCACTCAGCGTGAAGCGATTAAAGCTGCCTGGGCGGCCGTTGACGTGGCCTTGCAGCGCCGCGCCGACCTAATCCCCAACTTGGTGGAGACCGTTAAGGGTTTCGCCAAACAGGAGCGCGGGATTATGGAAGCATTGGCCAACGCTCGCGCAGGGCTTATGTCGGCCCGTACCCCGCAGGAAAAAATCTCCGCCAACAACGAGTTAACCGGCGCTTTGGGACGGTTGCTGGTCATTGTGGAGAACTACCCCAATCTGAAATCGGACCAGAACTTCCTGCGGCTTCAGGACGAACTGGCGGGCACGGAAAACCGCATCGCTGTCGAACGCCGCAAGTACAACGAGGCCGTGCAGAAATATAACACCACCATCGGGCTGTTCCCGAACAACATTGCCGCCTCGCTGTTTGGTTTTGAGCGCAACGACGCGTATTTCAACGTGGAACCCGGCGCGCGCGCCGTGCCGAAAGTGGATTTTTCTACCAAATGAGCCCGCAAACCTTTTGTAACTACATCGGAGGCGAATGGGTCGATGGCCCGGTCTTTGAAAACCGGAATCCCGCCGCCACCGAAGAAATCGTGGGCCTGTTTGTGCGAGGAACCGCGGCGGATATCGAAGCCGCGGCAGCGGCGGCCGAACGGGCTTATCCGGCATGGAGTGCGCTGCCCGGCCCCGTGCGCGGCGACTACTTGTTCAAAGTGGCCGCTCTGCTGGAGGACCGTTGTGAAAAACTGGCCGAGGAAATGACGCGCGAGGAGGGTAAAACGTTGCCGGAATCGCGCGGCGAAGTGCGGCGGACGATCAACATCTTCCGCTACTTCGGCGGCGAGGGCGCCCGCTTGCAGGGGTTGCTTGTCCCCAGCGAGCGCGAGCGCGTTCACACTTTCTCTATCCGCAGGAGCCTGGGAGTGGTGGGGCTGATCACGCCTTGGAATTTCCCCAGCGCCATCCCCGCCTGGAAGCTCGCCCCGGCGCTTATTTGCGGCAACACCGTGGTGCTCAAGCCCGCTTCCGCCGCGCCGCTCAGCGCATGGCGTATCGTGGAAGCCTGCCAGCAGGCGGGAATCCCCAAAGGCGTGGTGAACTTCGTCGCCGGGCCGGGCGGCGAACTGGGCAGCGCGCTGATCAACGCAGCTCCGCTCAAAGCCGTTTCCTTTACCGGATCTTGCGGCACAGGCCGCTTTCTGCATGAAGCCGCCTCCCGCCGCCGGCTGCGCATCCAGCTTGAAATGGGCGGCAAGAACCCCACCATCGTTCTTGCCGATGCGGACTTCGACCTGGCCGTCGAAAACACGGTGAACGCGGCTTTTTTCTCCACCGGGCAGAAATGTACCGCCACCAGCCGCGTCATTGTCGAGGAGCCGATCTATGACCGGTTTGTGCAGGCGCTTGTCGAGCGCACCCGCCGTCTCAAAGTGGGCAACGGCTTGGAACCCGGCGTTGAGATCGGCCCCGCCGTGGACGAAGCGCAAATGAACACCGACCTCGCCTACATTGAGACCGGCAGGCGGGAGGCCGGCGAACCGCTGGTGGGCGGATTCCGTCTTACAGGCGGCGCTTATGATAGAGGCTATTTCGTGGCGCCCACCGTCTTTGCCGGCGTCACGGAGGAGATGACGATCGCACGCGAGGAAATCTTCGGGCCGGTCCTCGCCGTCATGCGCGCCCGGGACTTTGACGACGCTTTGAGGCTGGCCAATCAGAGCCCGTTCGGCTTATCGGCTTCCATTCAGACCCGCGACCTCTCGCGAGTTTTCGAATACGTGTATAGAATGGAAGCTGGTCTGTTGACGGCCAACCTGCCCAGCGCGGGTGTGGAATACCAGTTGCCGTTTGGGGGAACCAAAGACTCCAGTTTCGGACCTAAAGAGCAAGGTCCCGCGGCGATCGAATTTTACAGCGATTATAAGACCGTCTACTTGAAGTATTGAACATGCGTCTTGGACAGATAAAGTGGCGGGAAGCCGTCACGGCGGCGATCTTTGAAGGCGACACGGCGCGGCCCATCCCCTCGCACACCGTGCGCGATTTGATCCGGCGCTCTGAAGTGGAGGGTGTGCCCCTCGAACAACTCGCCAGCGGCATGGCCAGCCCGCACCGGGAGCCCGCCATACCGCTCATCCCCGTGCACCCTCCCGAAGTCTGGGCTTTCGGATGCACTTATGAATCGAGCGCGGCTTTTCGCGATGCCGAACATGGCACTCGTGAAGGTTTCTACGCCCATGTCTACCGGGAACCGCGCCCGGAAATTTTCTTCAAGGGAACGCGCCGGATGTGCGTGGGTCCGGGCGACGCCATCGGCATCCGCTCGGATTCAAAGTTCACGGCTCCCGAGCCGGAGCTGGCTATCGTTCTGGGCAGCAAAGGTAAAGTTCTGGGTTACACGCTGGCCAACGACGTCTCTGCCTGGGATATCGAGCGTGAGAACCCGCTCTATCTGCCGCAGTCGAAAATGTACACGGCCTGTTGCGCCCTTGGCCCGGTGCTGGTGACCGTCGAACAACTTCCGGACCCTTACAATCTGGAATTGACGTGCACGATTAAGCGCGGCGGAGAAGTGAGCTGTTCCGGATCCAGCTCCCCGTCGCGTCTGATGCGCTAGA
>CAYSBM010000420.1:0-3445 GCA_964429095.1 uncultured Solibacteraceae bacterium
CTATTTCCAACTCCACCTATGAATTATTCCGCACCAGGATCGCCGCCGCCGCCGGCGCCGAAGCAAGCCATGTGGCCGTGCAAAGCGTGCACCAGCATACGGCGCCCTACATTGACGGCGACGCCTACAAGCTGCTAGACAAGCTGACCAGCCCTCCACTGCGGATGAGCGACAAGTTTCTGAATGATTTAAGCGGACGGATTGAGAGGGCGGTCAAAGAGGCGCTGGCCAGGCTGGAGCCGTTTGACCGGGTAGGTATCGGACAGGCGCGCGTCGAGCGTGTCGCCGGCACCAGGCGCCTCAAGGGCCCCGATGGCAAGATCATTGTGCGTTACAGTTCGAACGGCGGCAACCGCGCCTTGCAAGAGGCGCCCGAAGGCGACATTGATCCATTCGTCAAGACCATCACTCTGGCGCGCGGCTCCAAGCCTTTGGTGCGTCTGCAGTACTTAGCCTCCCACCCGCAGACCTGCTGCGTGGTGGGGACTGTGACCTGTGATTTCGTCGGGACGGCGCGAGAGGCCGTGGAAGCCAAGGAAGGGGTTTTTCAGATCTATTTCACCGGTTGCGGCGGCGATGTTACTGTAGGCAAGTACAACGACAAGTCGCCGGCGGCGCGCCAAGGCCTTGCCGTACGAATGCAGGCGGGCCTGGAGGCCTCCATCGCAGCGACCCGGTACCAGAGCGCCTCGAAGCCGGTTTGGCGGACCGCCTCCCTCCGTTTGGTGCGGCGGCCAGACATGGATGCGATGCTGGCCAAGAGTCGTGCGACGCTGGACAAACCCGGCAATGCCACCGGTCAGGAGCTATATAAGGCGGCGATCCTTCCGGCCTGGGATGCGCGGACCAAGCCGTTGGAGGTGAGCAGCTTACAGATCGGCGGAGTGCGGATTCTGCATCTTCCGGGCGAACCCAGCCTGATCTACCAATTCTACGCTCAGCAGTTGCTGCCGCATCAGTTCGTTGCCGTCGCCGGTTACGGCGATTGCGCCCCCGGCTACTTGGTAGCCGACAAGCACTTTGAAGAGGGCGGCTACGAGCCCGGCGAGGCCCACGGGGGGCCGGGATCCGAGGCACGCATCAAGGAAGCTATCCGGCAGGTGATGCCGCGCTAGCAGTTCAGCACCGGCGCACCGGCCCGGCTCTTTCGCGGACCGGTGTGAAATTAGGCTTGTGATCTCCGCGTGGATTCGCGCTCGACCAGACGCAGCGGGATGAACACCTCCTCCGCCTGGAGGGTTCCACCGGATTCGATCAGTTCAAGCAAAATTTCCGCCGCTTTCGCTCCCATGGCTGCCGGGCTTTGATCCACCGTGGTAAGCGGCACGCGCAGCAGATCGCTGTAATGCACGTTGCCTGCCCCGACAATGGCCACATCTTCCGGGACCCGCAGACCGGCTTCCAGAGTAGCCCGGATTGCGTTGGCCGCGATCGGATCGTTGAAACAAAATATCCCATCCGGGCGGGGCCGGCTTGCGAGAAGATGGCGCGTGGCCTGGCAGGCTGCCGCGTCCACTTCGGCCGTGCCGGCTCGAGCGGTGTCCACAATCAGACCAGGGTCCGGTTTCATCCCGGCGCGTTTGAGCGCACGCAGGTAACCTTCCAAGCGCCCAGGACCGGTGGCGATGCCCAGGCAACTGATGTGCGCGATATTACGGCAGCCCACCTTGATCAAGTGCGAAGTGGCCAGCTTGCCCAGCGCCACATTGTCGATTCCAACATAATGCGCCTGGATTGCCGAATAACGCCGGGCCAGCAAGACGAAGGGCATCTCCTGCCGCCGGGCCTCTTCAAACAGCGAAACATCCTCTTGCGGCTGGGCTGAGGCGATGATCAATCCGTCCACCCGGCGCGCCAGCAGCATTTCAACCTGCTGCCTTTCGGTGGTGGGATTTTCTCCAGAGTCAGCTAAGAGAAGGGTATAGCCCTTGGCTTGCGTCTGCTGGGTCACACCGTGCGCGGCTTCGGCGAAAAAAGAGTGCATCAGCTCGGGTATCACCAAACCAATCACTCTGCTGCGCCCCCGGCTCAGCCCGCGAGCCAGCAGGTTGGGCTGGTAGTTCAGTTCCCGCACGCATTCCAACACCCGCTTGCGGGTCGCCTCGCTGATATCCTTGTGCCCCTTCAAAGCCTTGCAGACGGCGGCCGTCGAAATTCCAAGCCGCTCCGCCACATCGCGCAAACGAACCGGCATAAGGGGGTAGTATACCTCCTTGCTGGGGCAACAGGTCCCGGTCTGAATCGCTTAAGCGAACCATTGCATGCACACCGGCCAGGAGCGTATCGTTATAGCTTTCTTTCTGCGTCGCCAGTGTGTGAGTGATTTAGCTTAAGTTAGCATGCGGCCTGTCCACTTAGAAGAAGCCACGGCGGACCCGCCATCAGGAGGACCGACTAGTCACTTGTGCCGCCCCCCGGGCGTCGCAGCGACTTTCAACTGGGGGTTGTTGACTCCACCAGCGGACAAAGTTAGTGAGGAAGCACAAACACCGCGCAGAGCACAGCATGTATGCGCCGGCCAGCAACGAACCCTAACGCACTCCGGCCCGGCGTCTGAACCGCAATACCGCAGTCATAGCCAGCCCAGAAACATACAGAACCACGGTTCCAGGCTCGGGAATCTCACCACCACCCTCATCACTTCCCCCTTCGGTCGTAATTTTCAGGTAGGGGCCACCTTGGAACCCGGTCTGTGCGGGGTCGAAGGTCAGACTGGACGAACCAACACTGCTTCCGTACGGGTGTACATTGAAAGCCTGGAACACCTGGCTGTTCCCGTAAGCGCTTTGGATCGTCCCCGTAACATTCAGCCCCAGCCACCCGGTTGCTGAGGGCGCGATGTTCTCGATCCAAGTTCCAGCTTGCCAGCCAGCAAATGTGCCGGCCTCGAGCGTACCCAGGTCGCGCAATTCCGCGGAATTGCCGCTTTGGTCAAAAGGCGTAAATGCGGTGACAAAAAAATACAACTCAGCTGAAACCACGTTTTCACCAAGGGCTAAAGAAGGCAGGTCGAACCCCAGATAGGTTCCCTGGTGGTTACGATAAGCTGGAGGTGAATCATAATAGTAGCTGGCCCCACCACCACTGCCGGGTCCGGACCACCCGTTATCCGCCCCGTAATAGTAAAAAAGCCACCACTGCAAATCCTGCTCGGGCAGAACCGGTATGGTGTACAGGCCCGCCTCAACTGCCCACGCCGCGCACAGCAACACTACCGCGGCCAGCACAAAGTTCCTTGACCTTGTCACTTACAACTACCTCCCTCGTAGTAATGCCAGCTAAGGGGAAGATACTATCAAATAACTCTGGAAGTGTCAATAGGGGCAACTCATCTAAAGATGCTTCAAAAGAATGTGACCCTTGCACTGCAACGAAACTGTGTCACCTCAGCGATCCTGAGAGGTGATCGAGTTGAGCCAGAAACAGTGCTGCGGATTTACGTCTG
>CAYSBM010000421.1:0-828 GCA_964429095.1 uncultured Solibacteraceae bacterium
ATGGCGGCTTCCAAGATTCTTTGCTATGACGATCCCCACCGGATCGACAAAGTGGGGCACTGGATTTATCCGGACGGGCAGAACCGCGGGCGCGGTTCCGGCGAGCCGGACGACGGCCGCTACGACCGCCGGGAAGAAGTGCTGTGGGCTGACGGTTGCGCCGCTATGTACCGCCGCGCGATGCTAGACGAGATCGGCGGCTTCGACGAGGATTTCTTTGCTTATGGCGACGATGCCGAGTTGGGGCTCCGCGCCCGGATTGCTGGCTGGACTTGCATATACGAACCCGGCGCCGTGGTCCGGCACCGCAGGGCGTCCAGCCTGGGTGTCGACTCGGTGCGCCGTGTGGAGTTGATCGAGCGTAACCGGGTGTTACTGGCCGTCAAGTTGTTTCCATGGAGTTTGCTTTGGCTAAATGGGTTCTATTACGCGGCGCGGCTGTCGGCGGGCGCCCTGGCGGCGCGGGCGGGACGGGGCGACGCGGGGCGGTTTGCCGGCGTGAAAGGCAAGCTGAGGCTTGCCGGCGCATTGCTCCGCGGCGACGCCCAGGCTTTGCTGCTGCTGCCCAAAATGTTCTCCAAGCGGCGCCAGTTCGAGCGGCAACGGCGGCTGACGCCGCGCGAGGTGCGGCGCCTGATCTTAGACAACCGGGCACCGTTGCGGTCCATGGTGGAGTGAGGTGACCGCGTGAGCCAGGCTTTGAATAACACGTCAGCCAGTCCGGTAGGCGGGAGCGGGGGCGCCTGCCCGGCTTGCGGTAGCTTGGAAAGCCGGAAGCTGTTTACGGCCACCGACCGTCTCTATCGCACTACTTCGAAGACTTTTGCG
>CAYSBM010000421.1:838-3435 GCA_964429095.1 uncultured Solibacteraceae bacterium
CGCCGTTGCCGGTTGTTGCGGCTTCATCCCTGGCCTGAGCCCGCCGAGTTGCGACGTTATTATCCAGATAACTACTGGTACGTTCCGGAGATGGAACCGGCCGGCCAATGGGTCGAACGTTACCGCCGGACAGTGTTGCGCGACCACACGCGTTTTGTAGGGAGGGCGCTTCGCGAGTGCGGGGAGAATGGTCCGATTTTGGATGTGGGATGCGGCGGGGGACTTTTCCTGCGCTTGATGGCGGAGCGGGGCTTGCCGGTTTTCGGATTGGACTTCTGTTTGCAAGCCGCTTCGGTAGCCAACACAGCCAACGGAGTGCCCGCAGTCTGCGGGAGCCTGGCGCGCGCGCCTTTTGCCCGCGGGGGCTTCGCCGTGGTCACTATGTTCCATGTGCTTGAGCATCTTTACGACCCGGCGGCGTACCTGGAATCGGCGCACGCGTTGCTGAGAAGCAACGGCCGGCTCGTGGTTCAGGTTCCCAATGCGCAAAGCTGGCAATTTGTTCTGTTGGGGGAGAACTGGAGCGGGTTGGACATTCCCCGCCATCTGGTGACGTTCCGTCCTCGTGAATTGAAAGTTCTGCTGGATCAATGCGGCTTTGAAGTGCTGCGGACCAAGTACTTTTCCCTGCGAGATAACCCGGCGGGCATGGCCACCAGCTTGGCCCCCTGGCTAGACCCCATGGCGCGCCGCGTCCGGGGCGTCCAGGAATCGCCCAGGATGCGGCTTTTCAAAGACCTGTGCTATTGCGCACTGGCCGCCGCCTGCCTGCCGCTGGCCATGCTGGAGGCCGCATGCCATGCGGGTTCCACCATCATGGTGGAAGCGCGCAAGAAAACATGATCTATCGCCGCATCCAGCGCTTATTGCCTTCGTTCTTGCGGCATTACCTGCTCCATTTTGAGCATGCCGCCGCGCGCGCGGCCGAGGACTTTGGCCGAGCTCTGCCGGAGGGTGCTTACGTGCTCGATGCGGGCGCCGGAGAAGGCCATTACCGGCGCTGCTTCAGCCGGCAGCGCTATGTGGGTCTGGACCTGGGAGTCGGCGACAAGGATTGGAATTACGGCAGCCTGGATGTGGTAGGCGATCTGGCCGCCTTGCCTTTTCGCGACCGCGCTTTTGACGCCTGTGTGAATATCGTGACGCTTGAGCATGTGCGCCAACCGGCCCTGGTGCTGCGGGAAATTGCGCGCACGCTTGCGCCGGGTGGGCGGCTGCTGCTCATCGTGCCTCAACAGTGGGAAGTGCATCAGGCGCCGCACGACTATTTCCGTTACACCTGCTTTGGTTGTAAGTGGCTGTTGGAACAAGCCGGTTTCGAGCGTTTCGAGATACGGCCCGTCGGGGGCTATTTCCGTCTGCTCTCGCGGCAGTTGCTGAATGGGTTACAGTTTTTCCCCAACATCGTCCTACCGCTGGCGGCGTTGCTTCTGGCGCCGCCTGCCATGGTGGCTCCCTGGCTGGACCGGCTGGACCGCCGGCGCGATTTTACTCTCGGCTACATATGCACGGCCTACAAACGATCCTGACGGCTCTGGCGGCTGCGGCGCTGGCCGCCACGGCGGATTTCAGCGGCGCCTCGGCGCTCGAGTATACGCGGCGCGTGGTGGAATTCGGGCCTCGCCCGCCGGGCTCCGAGGCCAGCGCAAGGTTGCGCTCATACCTGCGCATGGAGTTATCCAGGAGGGGCTGCCAGCTCACCGAGGACGCGTTCACGGCTTCCACGCCGCTCGGACCGGTCCGGATGGTGAACCTTATCGCGCGGTTTGCAGGCCGCTCGGGCAGGGCCGTGGTGTTCACCGGGCATTACGATACCAAGCTGATGCCCGGCATCTACTTTGTGGGAGCCAACGACGGCGGATCCTCGACCGGCTTGCTTGTTGAAATGGCGCGCGTGCTTGCCGGGCGGCAACACGCCGACGACGTCTACTTAGTGTGGTTCGACGGGGAGGAAGCCATCGCGCAGTGGTCGGCCCAGGACGGCGTTTACGGAAGCCGGCACCTCGCTGCGAAATGGGCTGCGGACGGCACGCTCGGCCGCATCAAGGCGCTGATCAACGTGGACATGACCGGCGACCGGAACCTGGGCATCTTGAAGGAAGGCTATTCTTCGCGAGCCTTGCAAGAACTTGTGTGGAACGTGGCGCGGCGCCTGGGTTACGGACGGCATTTCCTCGACTACGGTTCCTTGGTCGAGGACGATCACGTCGCTTTCGTGCGCCGCGGCGTGAACGCCGTGAACCTCATCGATTTCGAGTACGGTCCATCAAATTCCTACTGGCACACTGAACAGGACACGCTGGATAAGCTAAGCGCCCGGAGCTTTCAGGTGGTTGGAGACGTCCTTCTGGAAGTCCTCCGCGAGTTGGAGCCATAAGACGGCGGCGCTGGGGCTGGAGTAGAATGAGAAAGTTGCAGGTTTCTATTTGAGGAGAGTATATGCGGATGCTGAAAGCAGTTCTGTCGGCGGCGGTGCTCATGGCCGGGGTCCTGGCGTTGACCACCACTAGCCACGCTAAGCCGGAATACACGAAAAAAGAGAACAAGCCTTGCACTTTTTGTCATGTGAAAGCGGGCTCCAAAGAGCTGAACGCAAA
>CAYSBM010000422.1:0-3434 GCA_964429095.1 uncultured Solibacteraceae bacterium
GTGCGCATTATGGGAAGGGCCGTAGCGCGGCACCGCCGGCAGGGCGAGGCCGTAGCAGCCGCGGGAGCCTCTGTGGAATTGGCGCGCCGGTGGTCGCCGCCGCTGGCTGAGATCCTGAAGGTGATCAATAAAGTCAGTCAGAACTTGCATGCGGAACTGGTGCTGCGGGAAGTGGCGCGCGTCCGCAGTGGGCCCCCGGCAAGCCGGGCTGGCGGGCTGAAAGAACTGGACTCTTTTCTGGCGGAGGCGGGCATCGCCAAGAATGACTACCGGATCGAAGATGGCTCCGGCCTTTCGCTGCTGACGCTAGTAACTCCAGCGGCGATGGTCCGGTTGCTGAGCCACATGTATGCGGGACCGCACCGCGAAATCTGGATGTCGCTGATGCCCGTGGGTGGAGAGGACGGCACGCTGGCCAGCCGATTTACCGGCCAGGGTGAGCGCGGCGCCGTGCGCGCCAAGACGGGCACCCTGAGCCACGCCAGCAGTTTGAGCGGCTATCTGGAAACGCGCTCCGGGGTGCGCATCTTCGCTATCTTTGCCAACAACTATCACAGCGGGCCGGCGGACATCCGGGCTGTTATTGATAAAATTTGTATAGAAGCTTTCCAATAGGGAGATCATTCAGATGCCGATTTACGAGTACGTTTGTGAGGATTGCGGGACGAAGTTCGAGAAACTTCTGCTGCGCGCCGGTGACAAAGAGGCGCTGGCATGCCCGTCTTGCGGCCAAAAGAGGCTGGCTCCCCAGCTTTCCACTTTTTCTGCGCATGCTGGCGAAGCCGGCGGCAAGGCTGCTGCGCCGCAATGCCCCACAGGCGGATGTTGCCCCAATGCCGGCATGTGCGGCATCAACTGAGACGCGCCCCCATGCTGCCGCGTGAGCGCGTCTTTCGTGGTCTGGAATTCAAAGCCCCTGGAATCATCCCGCTGGAGTATCACGCCTCGCCCGCCGGATCTTACGAGCATGGGAAAAAGTTGCACGAGCTGTGGGCGCGCATTCCGGAGGCCTTCGGCGATGCCCCGCGGTTTCGCTGCGCAGCGCCGGATCCGCGTTGGGTGGATTCCTCCGGCCGTTATGAAGAAGTGCGGCGAGACGAGTGGGGTGTGGTCTGGAAATATCTGATTTTCGGCGTGGCGGGCCACCCCTTGGAGCGGCCGCTGGATGATTGGGCAAATCTGGAGCGGTACCGGATGCCGGAGCCGCCCGCCACTTCTGGTGAAGCCTTCCAACTTGAGCGACGGCGCGCCGCAGCGCACCAGGCTCAGTACTTTCTCAAGAGTGGCTGGGTAAGTGTTTACGAAGTTCTGTGCGCGGTGCGCAGGTTCGAAGATGTCTTGATGGAAATCGCCACCGG
This sequence comes from uncultured Solibacteraceae bacterium, assembly GCA_964429095.1. Taxonomy (GTDB): domain Bacteria; phylum Acidobacteriota; class Terriglobia; order Bryobacterales; family Bryobacteraceae; genus JAJFUV01. Next base: position 1,359 of record CAYSBM010000422.1, read on the forward strand.
GGATCCGGAACTGAACCGTTTGGCGGACCGCATTGTTGATTACCAGCAGGCACGGATTTCCTACCTGCTCGCCAGAGGCGTGGATGCGGTTCAGTTCGGCGACGATTTTGGCACGCAGTGGGGGCTGATGATGTCGCCGACCGTCTGGCGGCGCTTCTTCCGCCCGCGTTTGGAGCGGTTGATGTCGCCGGTGCTAAGAGCTGGAAAGAAGGTGTTCTTCCACCTCTGCGGGCATAACGCCGCGATTTTGGACGATCTGGCCGCCATGGGGGTCCACGCCATCTGGCCGCAATTGAACGCCTATCCAGCCGGATGGCTGGCCAAGTGGAGCCGTGAGGCAAAGGTGGCTGTGGCCTTGCACCCAGACCGGGGCGATTTGATGGCCAGGTCCACGCCCGAGCGGGTGCGGGATGAGGTGCGCCGGCTCGCCGAAGAATTCAGGCTGGGCGAAGGCGGGGGTTGGTTCTACGTCGAAATCGACAGCGGTTTCCCTTGGGCCAATGTGGAGGCTTTGATCACGGAGATAGGGCGTTTGCGCGGCAACTGACCGAGCGCCGCCGCCAGCGCTGGCCGGCGGATTGTGCACCGGCCGGTCGCCGCTTGATACGCCCGGCTACTGATAATAACCTTCCCGGGCGCGGACGATGCAATTGCCCGCACCCTTGATTCGGACGGCGATCTTTCGCCACTCACCGGGTTTTCCCTCCGAGGGTTGGTAGGCCAACAAGTAGCCGTGTTTCAGGTCGCGGGCGACTTTCTCGAATACGGTCTGAATCTGTCGCGGCTCGCGAATGCTGAAAGAGAGTCCGCCCGTGGTGGCCGAAATGTTCTCCAGTTGAGCCAGCAATGCGGGGTGATTGAGCGCCGCACCCTGGGCGACGGTGTACACGGGGACACCGGCCAGCCTGGCCCTGCGGATGGCATGCGCGGCGGTAACCGAGCTCTGATTATCGTCACCGTCAGTGAATACCACAATGACTTTCTTGCCGCTGCGGCCGGCAATCGAGTAGGCTACTTCGGCCACCGCGTCATAAAGAGCCGTCCTGCCATGGGGATAGGCGGGAAGCACCGCGCGCTTGGCGGCGCGCTTGTTTCTGGTGAAGGCCTGGCGCTCCAAGGTGACATCGCTGAAGCTGTAGACCGCAACCGAATCCTCCTCGCGAAGCTCGTCTAGCAGCCGCAGGGCGGCGTTCTTGAGAGCGGGCAGAGCTGCCTGCATGCTCCCGGTGACATCCAACAGAAGGGCGCAACTGAGTCCGGTCGAGCTGGGTTCGAAAGCCTTGATGGTCTGCGGCTGGCCTTCATCGAGAACCTCGAAATCGCTGGCTGGCAGGTGGTCCAGGTAACAGCCGTGCGCATCGGTTACCGTAGCGTGGACCTCGACCAGCCGCGCGTCGGTGGAAAATACAGCTACCTCTTTCTGAGCGGCGGCTTTACCGAGTGAGGCGGCCAGAGCGGGCCCGCCGGCATCCAGTTGCCCCGGCGCGATGTAGGGCTGGGCGGGGCTGACAGCGAGTTTGTGCGAGGCTTCCACGAAGCCTGCGAACCCCCCAACGAAATAGCTGCCCGGAGCCCGGCCTGAGAGCCGCAAGCCTGAAGGGAGGAAGACAGGCGAATCCGCCGCGACATCCGCGAAGTGATGGCGGCGCAAGAATCCATTGTCCTCGCGCAACACGATGAACTGGGGATTGAGGCGGGCTGCGTAAACAATGCCGCTCAGCGCGGCAAGAAACTCGCCGGCCTCATGCGCCTCCAGCTTCGGGACCTTCTGCATGGCCTTGATGCGCTCGTACGCCGTGCGGCGCTCACCTTCCAGACGCAGCAGCTTCACCGGGAGCGCAACGTCCAGTTCCATCTCCTGCCCGGCCATCTCCCGCAAAATGGCGAGCGCCCGAGCCGGCGGCTCGCCGGTGGACAGCTCCAGGCACGCGCGCTCAAACAAACGCGCGCTCGCGGCATGCTGCAACGCGCCCGATTCAATCCCCAGGGCGATCAACTCCACCAGTGAGTGCCACAGCCCCATCACGGTGTTGCGGCGCGCAGCGTCGAGCTTACGAACCGAGGTCTGGAATTTCT
>CAYSBM010000423.1:0-3432 GCA_964429095.1 uncultured Solibacteraceae bacterium
GGTTGGCCGAATGCTGGGTGGAGGGCGACGGCGGCCGGGAGGTGTCGTTGCCCGAAGCTGCGGCGCTGCCTGCCGCAGCTTTTTGCGGCTTGGCCAACCCGGGGGCTTTCTGGAGAACGCTGGAGGAAGCCGGGGTGCGGCCTATGGAGAGAGTCACCTTCGCCGACCATCACGCCTACACGCCACAACAATTGCGCCGCCTAGCAAGGCGCGCCCAGGCTTTGGGCGCGCGGGCCTTGCTTACCACGGAGAAAGATTGCGCCAACCTCTGCCCGAATGCGGGCCAGTTGGTGCATCCGCTGCGCCTGCTCTGGCTGCGTATCGGGATCGCCGTGGACGCGCCGGAGGCTTTGCTGGCCTTGATTACCGGATGTTTGCAGCCTCCAGATCCAGGAGTCTCCGCTTGAACTCGATACCGCAGGCGTAACCTCCCAGAGCGCCGCCGGCCGCAATTACGCGGTGGCAGGGGATCACGATGGCAACTGGGTTGGCATGATTGGCCATGCCTACCGCACGAGCCGCCCGGGGCGAACCCACCTGCCGCGCGATTTCGCCGTAGCTGCGTGTTTCGCCATAAGGAATACGCCGCAGGGCTTTCCACACGCGCTGTTGGAATGGTGTACCGCGCACCTCGAGCGGAAGATCGAAACTCCGGCGCCGGCCCTGGAAATATTCCGCCAGTTGCCGGGTGGCGATCAGCGCCATGGTTGATGAATCGTTACGCGTCCACCGTTGCAATGGAAATGCGCGGCGAAGCTCACCAAGAAAGCCCGCCTGAGTGGAGGCGATCGAGAGCTTCACGATCCCCTTTTCACTGAAAGCCATCCGTATCTTCCAACCTTTGGCCGGCTGGCAGTAGGCCCATGTCCACATAAGTTCAAGTCTGGCACAAGCAGCCAGTCACGCGTTCTTGGCAAGAATATTCCGTTCCTTCTCTGCAAGATATAGGCTAACAGGGGGACGAAGTGGTTTGCGGGGCGCACAATCAGGATGCGAGGAGGCGCAAATGCCAGAGAGCCCGGCGCTGCAGGCGGCGTCTGACAGGCTGGGGCGGGTTGACGGGATCCAGGAGCGCATCGCGGTTCCCCTGGCATTCCGGGAATCGACCGGCTGTTGGTACTATAACCTTACGCCTTTCAGAGGTTCACTTTATTCTTGACCATCCCTATCTAACAAATTACAGTGTGAGAAGCAGCGTGATTGAAAACCGTAAGAAAAGGCGCTACGAACTACGTTTGCCCGTCGAACTGGTACGCGCCGGCCGGGTACAAGTTCACAACCAGGGTGAAACGCGCAATGTGAGCACCGGAGGCGTACTATTTACTTCCGATGCCCGGGTGAACATCGGCCAGCCGATCGAATACCTGATCCGGCTGCCGGCGGCTCCTAATTCCGAAGTGCGGGTTCGCCTGCGCTGCCTGGGCACGGTGCTGCGCTTGGAACGGAGTCCCGATAACAAGTACGAGAACGGCCCCGGAAGCATCCGCGTGGCGGCCACGATGGAGCGCTACGAGTTTATCCGGTCCAAGCCTTAGGCTGCCCAGCCAGATGGCCCAATTCCTGCTCTACTAGAAGTAGGCATGAACCTCACGCTCGGATTCCCCGATCCGGGGCAAGGCCCTTCACCGGCCCGGCGTCCGGGTTTCGAACAGATGTTGCACCGGCTGGAGCAATGGATGGCGCAGACGGATTCGCCCATCCGGGCCATACGGCACGAACCGGCCACAACCGGCGAATTTGCCCCCATCCCGGAGACGGTAGATGCCGCTATCCGCAAGGTGCTGGCGGCGCGGGGCATTGACCGGCTCTACGCCCATCAAGCCGAGGCGTTTGCGCGCGTTTCAGCGGGGGGAAATGTGGTGGTGGTGACACCGACAGCCAGCGGCAAGACTCTGTGTTACAACCTTCCGGTGCTCAACTGTCTGCTGGCGGATCCCGGCGCGCGGGCCCTGTATTTGTTCCCCACCAAGGCGCTGGCCGAGGACCAGCTCCACGAATTCAATTCCACCGTGGATGCCATGGGTGCCCAGATCCGGGCTTTCACCTACGATGGCGACACGCCGCAGGATGCGCGCAAAGCGATCCGCGAGCGCGCCAACGTGGTGCTCACCAATCCGGACATGCTGCACAGCGGCATTTTGCCGCACCATACGCGCTGGGCCAAGATGTTCGAGAACCTGCGCTACGTGGTCATTGACGAGTTGCACTCTTACCGGGGCGTTTATGGAAGCCATTTGGCCAACATTCTGCGTCGCCTTAGGCGTATTTGCGAATTCTACGGGTCGCAGCCGCAATACATTTGCTCGTCGGCTACCATCGCCAATCCGCGCGAGCTGGCCGAGGCGCTGACCGAATCGCCGTTCGAGTTGGTGGACCGCAACGGAGCGCCCCGCGGCGAGCGTTACGTAGTTTTCTACAACCCCCCGGTGGTGAACCGCCAGCTCGGCATACGGCGCAGTTACTTGCATGAGGCGCGCCGTATCGCGCTTGAATTTCTGGACCGGCATCATCAGTTGCTGGTGTTCGCCAACAGCCGCCTAGCCACCGAGGTTTTGGTGAAGTATTTAAGAGACGCAGTCTCGCGGACGCCCATGGGAGCGGAGGCGGTGCGCGGCTATCGTGGCGGTTACCTTCCTAAAGAACGGCGCGAAATCGAGCAGAAACTGCGTGAAGGCGAAATCCGGGCGGTGGTGGCGACCAGCGCGCTTGAGTTGGGCATCGACGTTGGCTCGCTCGACGTAGTGGTGATGGCGGGCTATCCGGGCACCATTGCGAGCACCTGGCAGAGAGCGGGGCGCGCCGGGCGCCGGCAATCGGCCGCCATTGCCGTGCTGGTGGCTTCCAGCGCGCCGCTGGATCAGTACATCGTAGAGCATCCCGACTACTTTTTTGGGCGTTCACCCGAGCACGCCTACACGAACCCGGACAACCTGGAAATTCTCATCAGCCATCTGAAGTGCGCCGCCTTCGAGTTGCCCATACGCGACGGGGAAAGATTCGGCCCCCACGATACACTGGAAATGTGCCGGTTCCTGGAAGAGCTGAAGTTGCTGCATCATTCCGCAGGCGCATGGCACTGGACCTCGGATTCCTACCCCGCCGACGCCGTGAGCCTGCGCTCGACCACCAGCGACAATTTTGTCGTAGTGGACACAACCGGCGAGCCAAGAGTGATCGCCGAGGTGAGTTTTCCCGCCGCGCTGACGGCGCTGCACGAGAAAGCTATCTACATGCACGAGGGCGCGCAGTACCAGGTGGAACGGATGGATTACGAGCAGCGCAAAGCTTACGTGCGGAAGGTGGAATGCGACTATTTCACTGACGCCATCGACTACACGCAGGTGAAGGTGCTCGAGGAGTTCGAGTCGGCGCCGCTGGCCGGAGCGCGCGCCGCGCACGGCGATGTGCGGTTGAATACGCAGGTAGTGGGAT
>CAYSBM010000424.1:0-3431 GCA_964429095.1 uncultured Solibacteraceae bacterium
GGCATTTGCCTGCGCCTGCCCTTGCGGCAGTCGCTGTTGGCCGCGCCGTTGGAGCCGGCTGGGGAGGTTGACCGCAGATGACACGCATTCTATCCGCCCTACTGTTTACGCTCGCTTTGGGACCGCTATGGCCGCAGACGATCAGCAGTACACGAGTCTATACCGAACCCTCCGGTGCAGGCTTCTACGTAGATGAGATGTATTACACGGCGCCGGCGAACTTTCTGTGGGCGGAGAAAACGGTCCACACCTTACGCCTCAGCCCTCTGACTCAGGTTACCGAGGATAACCGGATGGTGTGCGACGCAGGATGGGTGGATTCGACCGGCCAGTCGGTGGCCAGTGGCCCTTCGATACCCATTCTTGCCGATCCAAGAGTGACTTCCTATAAGGCCACATGCACTCGCGAGTTTCGCTTTCGCTTGAGCTTTTTCGCCTGTGCCAGCCCGGATATCGCCAACTGCGGCGGCGGGGTGGGCCAAGTCTATGTGAACGGCGTGGCTTATGATCGTGATGCGGAGCTTTGGGTGGCGGCGGGCAGCACCCTTCGGCTTCAGGCCATGCCTGCCAAAGGGTATGCCTTTGTTCGCTGGGAACTGGGCTTAACCAGCGACAGCTCATCCATCACCACTGTCACAGTAAACGGGCCCATGACATTACCGGTGCGTTTCGAACCGGCCAAGGCCATTATTTTGCGTACGGAACCAGAGGGGCTGATGGTTCTGGCCGACCGCCAGCCCCTCCAGACTCCGGTCACTCTCTACTGGGCATACGGCAGTAAGCATACCCTCGGCAGCATCTCTCCGCAGATCAATACCACGGCTTCCGATTGGGTCTTCGACAGTTGGGACAATGGCGCCGAAGACAATTTTGTGCATACTGTGGGACCGGGCACAACTCCGGACACCTTCACGGCGCGCTATGTGCGCGGAGCGCGCGCGTCGTTTCTGACCGAACCGCGCGGATTGAAATTGAAGATCGACGGACGCGACAACTGGCCTTCGTACAATTTTCTGTGGGGTATAGGCAGCACGCACGCCATTTCAGCGCCCTTGGAGCAGACCGATTCCAAGGGACGCCGGTATCTGTTCAAAGGCTGGTCCAACGGCGGGCCGGCAGAGCAGCAACTGGTGATCGACGCCAACATGATCCCGGTCGGACCGACGCTCATCGCCACCTACGAAGTGATGGGCCGCGTAACCCTGGACACGGAACCCTCAGGCTTCCCGCTCACCGTAGAAGGCGCGGCGTGCCCAACGCCATGCGTGCTGGACCGTCCTTCCGGGGGCCAGTTGTCGATTACTGCTCCGGAAAGTGTGCCGTTGACTGACAACACGCGGTTTGATTTCAAAGCCTGGTCCGACGGAGGACCGCGCGAGCGATTCGTGAACTTCACTCAGGGCGAGCTCAAACTGACTGCAAGCTATCAGCCAGCCTTCCGCTTGCTGGCGTTTACGGATCCGCCAGAGGGCGGCACGGTGCGGCTGGATCCCCCTTCTGCGGACGGGTACTATCCGGCGGAAACCTTCGTCACCGCAACGGCGGAAACTAAACCCGGCTTTCAATTCCGGCGTTGGGACGGCGATGCGGCTGGGACCTTCAACAAGACGTACCTTACTCTTTCCGGCCCGCGTCTGCTGCGCGCCAATCTGGACCGTGTGCCGTACGTCGCGCCGGCCGGCGTGCGCAACGCGGCGGGCGAGACGCCGCAAGAGGGTATCGCGGCCGGTTCTATCATCTCGATCATGGGCGAAAGCCTGGCGGGTGAAACCTTGGCCGCTGAATCGAACCCCTTGCCACAAACGCTAGGCAATGTAACAGTGGCAGCCGGGGCCCGCATCCTGCCGCTGTTTTCCGTATCACCCACGCAAATCAATGCGCCGATGCCGTCGGGGCTTGAGCCCGGCGACTACACACTCAAGGTGAAGTGGCAAGGGCACCCGGAGGTCGCCGCCGGCTTCACGATCGTGCGGAACGCCCCAGGTCTATTCGGCCGCCTGATCGATAACCGCACCTACATCGTTGCGCTGCACGAGGATGGAACGCCGATTACTCTGGACAGCCCTGCGCGGCGCGCCGAAATCATAACCATTCTGGGCACAGGCTTCGGACCTTACGCGAAAAGTTCTCTGGATGGCTTTGCGGTGCCCAAGGGCGCCGATATCCGGCTGGTGGACACGGTTGAGGTCTTGGCGGGCGGCTTAACGATGCAACCACTGTGGGCTGGAGCTGCCGTTGGTTATGTAGGCGCCACAGCGGTGCAGATGCGCATCGGGGATGAGTTGCCAGCCGCTTCAACAGTGGAGTGCTGGGTACGAGTCAAAGGAGTGGAGAGCAACAGAGTGTTGCTGCCCATAGAGTGAAGTGGTGGCTCAATTACCGCCTCCCTTGCCACATACTATCCTTTGCTTAGGTAGGCGGAGTATCAACCACTACAGGTCATCTATCTCAAGTCTTTAATAACCCCCTGATCTGTCCTTCCCTCACTGAGCACACTGCGGTCTGAAAGGCCGGCGTGAGCTCCGTCACGGCCAAGATTTGAACGGGCGCCCGCTGCCGATTGCGCCGCAGATTCCTGAGTGCTACGATATTCAATTTAGTGCTACTATGCTGAAAATACATTTTGGAGAACGGAAAATGTCGAAGCACTTTGCTATGTTCGCCCCAGTTGTGATGGCCCTGACTTCCACCCTGGTCTTGGGGCAGGCACCGGCGAGCAAAGACGATGAGACCAAGCCTCCTCCCGCCAAGGAGAAGTACAAGGGGGACGAGGAGGCTATCCCGATCCTGCGCCAATCCATTGTGGTGACAGCCACACGAACGGAGACCGATGTCCTGGACTTGCCAGTCAGCGTTGGCATCGTCAAACAGTCCGAAGTCGAGCAGCGGCAGTTGAACAACCCAAGCGTCGGCGAAGTTGTGCGCGGCCTTCCGGGAGTTTCGGTCGGATTCGGCAATCGCAATATTCCGGCATGGATTCACCTGCGCGGAACCGGGTCCTTCATCGGGAGGACACTTTACATGGTGGACGAGTTGCCGCTTGCCGAGCCGATGGTGAGCATTGCGGTTCACCCCGATAATCTCAGCTCGACTGAAGTTCTGCTCGGCCCTTCTTCGTCGCTCTATGGCGCAAATGCCAGCGGCGGCGTGGTGAACATGCGCTCGGTAAGCGCGCGGGAGTCGGGCGGCATCACCTTGGGTGTGGGACATGGGACATTCAATACATGGCGCCCGAGGGTTTCGGTTGGTACGACGTGGAAAAACTGGGCCTGGCTTGGGGCGTATAACCTGGACAAATCTGACGGCTACCGGAACACGGATCTCGCCACGGGTCTCTATCTATACCGCAACAACTACCCATCCTATCTCAACTCGGTCAACATTGACCCCCAGTCGTACACAAACAGCTACAACTACCAGCGCATCGGCTA
>CAYSBM010000425.1:0-3406 GCA_964429095.1 uncultured Solibacteraceae bacterium
CAAGCCCGATGGACTGTGGCGCACCCATCGGCCAGACCAATTCAGGCGTGATCCGCTCGTACTGGAAATCCAATGCATAGGCGCCCATCCGGTAATATAGCGCCACGCCGGAGGCAGGCGATGTGAGCGGCACGGAGCACTTAAACTGCGAGCCGCCCAGGTTAGCGATCGTTCCGTAGCGGCGATTGGTGAGAGATGTGACCGTGGCGCCGTAGTCGATCCAGCACTGTGCTTCTCCGGTTCTTAGGGCGGGAGCCGGGTCAGTGAAGTTCACGGTGATGGTGATGGCGCTTCCATAAACCGCTACGGAAGGCGTCGAAGAAGCTGCCAAGGGGTTCGGATCGGCCAGGTTGACGGAGGCGTTCACGCTTCCCGTAGTTGAAGAAAGCCCGGCGGCGGAACCCGTGCGCAGCAAGTGCGAGAAACCGTCGTGCGCCACGACGCGCACACGGTAAGGGCCGCCTGCCGGAACGCCCAGTGGCAGTAGGATCGAAGCAGTGCCCTCACTGATGGCGAACGATGAAACAGAAGCTTCGGCAAGGCCGCCGCCATCCACGCTCGCCACCAGACGTGTGGCCGTAGCCGGGATATTGGCCACCGTCAAATTGATCGTACTAGCCGTCACCAGAGCCATGGTTTGTGGGGTGGAGGCAGGATAGAGCAAGACCGGCGTAATGCCTCCATAAGTGAATTCGTAGGCGTAAGTTCCGAACCGGTACCAGATGTTCGGCGCGTTTCCAGGGGTCGGCAGCGCTACACTGCATTGATAGTTGCCTCCCTCGCCGCTCATAGCGCCGAACGTGCGGTTGCTCAGATTCGTGGAATTGGTGCTCCAGTCGGTCCAGCAACTCGCCGCCGCGGGCTTGAGCACATCCCCCGCGTCAGTGATGTCAAACCGTACGGTGACGGTGCTGCCAGCGATGCTGCTGGTGGGGGTGGAGCCATGGATGGAGACGTTGACTGGGACAAGGGACAGAGCCACGTTCACTGTCGCCCCCGAACCCACATAAATTGACGTGGCTTTCGCACTGGCCAGGAGCCGCGAGCTCGAATCATGCGCCAGGAATCTCAGGCGGTAGGGGCCTCCGGCGACGGTCCAGACATCCATCACCGTGGTTGCCGTCCCGGAACTGATAGTCCGGGCGAATGGAACGGCCGCGGCGATGGAGCCTCCATCGAGCAGGCCCACCAACCGGGTAGCCGTGGGGGGAATTCCGGATATGGCCGCCCGAACGATAGTCTGAGAGCTGGCACGCAGGGACGCCAGGCAGAGCAACAGGCCAAAGCAGGAGAGTTTCCCGGCTGTGCGCACATTGAGTCTCATCAAGTCTGCTCGGCGTAACCCTGTGCCGGCCGCAGTGCTACCTGGCTGCCGCTCAAGATGATTAGTGGGGCGAGGCCCGCGGATATGTCAGGCAATCTTTCCGCGCCATTGAGAGGTCGGCAACGTATAATGTTGTATCCAGCGAGGAGACTATGCAGACAAACCGGCGCAATTTCCTGTGTTCCGCCGCCGCCGGAGCGGCGATTTCGCAAGCCGCGACGGCCTCGCCGCCGCTGCCCAAGGTGAAACTGGGCAACTAGGAGGTGACGCGCCTCATCGTCGGGGCCAACCCGTTTTCCGGCTACTCGCACTTCAACCGGCTGCGCGACGCCCACATGCGCGAATGGTGCACGCAGGAAAGAGTCTGCGAGGTTCTGCGGCAGTGCGAGCTGAACGGCATCAATACCTGGCAGTTCTCCGAACACGAGCGGAGTCTGGATGACCTCCGGCGGCACCGTGAGACGGGCGGCAAGCTGCAATGGATCATTCTGAGCGGCAGAAAACTGGAATCCGATCCCAAGATGATCGCCGAGGTGGCGAGAATGAAGCCCATCGGCATCGTTCATCACGGCGGCGTCACCGACAGTTGCTTTCGTAAGGGCCAGATGAACAAGGTGCAGGATTTCCTCAAGGCTGTGAGGCAGAGCGGAGTGATGGTGGGCATGTCCACGCACACGCCCCAGGTGATCGAATACGTCGAGGAACGCGGCTGGGATATCGACTTTTACATGACCGCAGTCTACTGCGTGACCCGTCCGGTAGAAGAGACGCGCAAGATGTTAGCCGGCGAACTGCCGCTCGGCGAGGTGTATCTGGAAGGGGATCCGGCGCGCATGTATAAGGTAGTGCGGCAAACCCGCAAGACTTGCCTGGCATTCAAGATTTTGGCCGCCGGCCGCCGCTGCGATTCGGCGGCGCAACTGGATGGGGCCTTTCAATTCGCATTCGACAGCATAAAGCCTCAGGACTGTGTGATCGTCGGCATGTATCCGCACTACAGCGATCAAATAAAGGACAACGCCGACCGCGTGCGCCGGATCCTGGCGGCATAATCCGGCGGGCTTGCATACAATAGGAGCCTATGGTGAGAGACACTTACGTCATCGGGATTGATTTCGGGACCGAGAGCGGGCGCGTTATGCTTGTGCGGGTAGCCGACGGCGAGGAGATCGCCTGGTCAGTGGTTCCGTACTCCAACGGCGTGATGGACCGGCAATTGCCGGACGGTACGCCCTTGGGGCACGACTGGGCGCTGCAAGATCCTCGCGACTATATCGCGGTGCTCAGAGAAGGCATCCCCAAGGTGATGCGGGAAGCCGGCGCCGAACCTGATCAGGTGTTGGGCATCGGCACCGATTTCACGGCATGCACCATTCTGCCCACCCTGAGAAGCGGTACCCCGCTATGCACGCTGCCCGAATATGCTTCGAATCCGCACGCCTGGGTGAAACTGTGGAAGCATCACGCGGCCCAACCCGATGCCGTGCGCATTAATGAAATCGGCGCGGCCCGCAACGAGCCGGTCATGCGGATGTACAACGGCCGCTACTCTTCGGAGTGGTTTTTCTCCAAGGTGCTACAGATCGTCCGGGAAGCTCCGGAAATTTACGCGGCGGCCGAGCGCATTGTCGAGGCGGCTGACTGGATCGTCTGGCAAATGACCGGTGAGTTGCGTCCCAACGAATGCACGGCGGGTTATAAGGACATGTGGATCAAAGGCGTAGGCTTCCCGTCCAAGGAATTTTTTGCCGCCCTGGACCCGCGTCTGGAGAATGTGGTGGCCGAGAAGCTGTCTACCGACTTCTATCCGCTAGGCTCGAAAGCCGGCGGGCTTACCCCCGAAATGGCGGCGCTCACCGGCTTGAGGCCCGGCACGCCTGTGGCCGTGGGCAATATCGACGCCCATGCGGCTGTTCCGGCTTGCGGGGTGGTCACGCCCGGTGTGCTGTGTATGATCATGGGCACCTCGCTATGCCACATGCTGATGGCTGATCAGCAGCACTTTGTGGAAGGGGTGGCGGGCGTGGTGCTGGATGGCTTCGTCCCCGGCGATTGGGGTTATGAGGCTGGCCAGGCGGGGGT
>CAYSBM010000426.1:0-3397 GCA_964429095.1 uncultured Solibacteraceae bacterium
CAGGTCGCCAATATCCAAATCCGGGAGCTGTTCTGACTGCGAGATGACATCCAGCCCATCGCAGGTCTGGCCGAAGACAGCGCACACTTCCGTTGCTCCGCGCTTGAAGGCTTTCACGCCGTAACGGCAATGGTCGAAGATGATCCCTGAGTAGGTGTGGTAAACGCTGTCATCGATGTAATAGCAGGTCTTGCCGTCGCGCACCGCCTTGCCGATGATGCGCGCCACCAGGGTGGCCGCCGTCGCCACCAGGAAGCGGCCCGGCTCGGCCAGGATTTCAATGCCGCGGGGGAACAGCCGGCGGATTTCGGAGTTAATGAGACGCGCTAGGGACCGGAAGGGCCGGACATGGCGGTTATAAGGGGCCGGGAAGCCGCCGCCGATGTCCAGAATCTTCAATTTGTAGCCGCACGAGGCAGCCTCGCGCATGACCGCCGAGGCGATGCCCAGCGCCTGCACGAAGTTCTCGAAGTTGGTGCACTGGCTGCCTACATGGAAACTTACTCCCTCGACCACTAGCCCCATGCTGAAAGCGGCGGCGATCAGACCGGCGGCTTCTCCGGGATCGCAGCCGAACTTCGAGCTGAGCTCAACCATCGATCCCGTGTTCGGCACGCGCAAGCGCAGCACCAGACCCGCGTGCGGAGCCCAGCGTTTGATCTTCTCGAGTTCAGCCGGATTATCGAAGGTCACCAGCGGCTTATACTGGTCCAGCTCCTGGAGCGTTTCTTTCGGTTTGATGGGGTTGGCATAGACGATCTTGTCCCAGATAAACTCCTGCTGGGATCTGGCGTCCAAATGCCGGATGTTCTCGTACACCAGCATGAACTCGGGCATGGAAGCCACATCGAAACTTGCCCCCTCCCGGTACAGCGTGCGGACGATTTCGGGCGCCGGGTTGGCCTTCACTGCGTAATAGGCCTGGATGCGAGGAAGGTGTTTGCGGAACACGGCATAGTTTCGCCGTATGATCTCGTGGTCGATGACGACCACCGGTGTGCCATGTTCCCGGGCGATAGCTAGAAGCCGCTTGCTATTCAATCACCGGATCGCTCCCGTCGATCATCTTCACCTTGTTGTGGCGGAAATATTCCTTCACCAGCAGCTTCATGGTCTTTGCCCGCTGGTCATACAGCCGCCTGTGCTTGCGTGGCTTGTGGCGCGCCAGCGCGTAATGCGTGAGAATCGGCATGGCGATGGTGGTGTCGGTGTAACAGACCACCGCGTCGGGCAGGCGGTCCGGGTCCACCTTGCCCCAGCTCACGGCTTCGCTCGGCGTGGCGCCGCTCAGGCCGCCGGTATCCGGGCGCGCGTCGGTCACTTGGAGGAAATAGTCCTGGCCGTACTCTTTGATGCGCAGCACTTCCTGGATCTGCGGCTCGGTTTGCAGCATGAAATTCTTCGGGCTGCCGCCGCCCCACAACACCACGGCGCTCTTGCCTCCGGCGCGCTTGGCCGCCAGCACAAATGAGGTGGTCTCGTTCACGTCGATGGAAGGATTGATGCGCAGCTTGTTGCCGCGCAACTCGACACCCGCCACGTTCATCCCGATGGTGGAATCTCCCGGAGAGGAGGTGTAGCACGGCACTCCGGCGCGGTAGGCGGCGGCGAGCACGCTGACGTCCTTCAGGCCGGCCTTGCGTTCCCACTCGGCGGCATAGCGGCCGATCAGGTAGTGCAGTTCGGCCGTGCCCATCTCTTTCTGGAATTCCGGCTGGACGAGAATATTGCGCAGGATTTCGTCGGTGGCCATCAGGCAGTCGCTGTAACCCAGCAGGACGTCGTAAATGCGCACGATGTCGTTGTTGCGCAGCACCGTGTCGTCCAAGGTGAAGCTGCCGGCACGCACCGGGTAATTCAGCGCGAAATGCAGGTCGTGGTAAAGGTTGGCGCCGGTGGCGACAATCCAATCCACAAAGCCCGCTTTAATGAGCGGAACGATGGAACTGCAACCCAGCCCCGCCGGGGTGAGCGCGCCCGCCAGCGACATGCCCACGGTGACGTCCGGCTCGAGCATCTTCTCCGTAAACAGGCGGCAGCCTTCCCGCAGCCGGGCCGAGTTATAAGCCAGGAATGTATGGTCCACCAGGTCGGCCACTTTCTCCTTACCGGTGATGTTCTTCGGCAGGATGCGCCGTCCGGACAGAAGCTTATCGCGGTGCGGACATTTCTTTTTCTTCAACCAGTCCGGCATCTCGGACAGGTCTTCACGGTAGCGCCGGTGTGTCTCTTTGTGTTTCGCCATGGTTCAAAATACGATTATGGCAGAAGCACGTAGCAAGACCGGCGCCACCCCGGCCGCGCTGGGATTTTCGATGCCGGGCGAGTGGGAGCCGCACGAAGCGACTTGGCTGGCCTGGCCTCACAATCCCACCGATTGGCCTGACAAACTGGACACCATCCGTTGGGTCTACGCCGAGATGGTGCGGAAGATCGCGCCGGGAGAAACGGTGCGGATGCTGGTGAATTCCCGCGCCGCGGAAAAGCTTGCACGGCGGTATCTGACCCGCGCGGGTGCCCCCCTCAAGTCCGTCGAGTTCATCGTGCATCCCACCAACCGCGGCTGGACGCGCGACAGCGGACCGGTCTTCGTGCGTCGGCGGGGGCGCAAGCCGGAAACCGCCATCGTCCATTTTCATTTCAACGGCTGGGCCAAGTATCCGGACTACGCCAAGGACCGCCGTGTGCCTGAAACGGCGGCGGCGTACTTGGGGAAACGGTTATTTGAGGCGGCAAGCGGCGGCCGGCCCTTAGTGCTGGAGGGCGGCGGCATCGACGTAAACGGCCGCGGCACGTTGCTGACGACCGAGGAATGTTATCTGGATCAGGATACTCAGGTGCGCAATCCCGGCCTGAGCCGCGCGGAGTTTGAAAACGCGCTGGGCGAGTACCTTGGCGCGCGCAATATCTTTTGGCTGGCGGGCGGCGTGGCGGGCGACGACACGCATGGACATGTGGACGACATCTGCCGGTTCGTTGGTCCCAAGACGTTGGTGCTGGTCCGCGAGGACAATCCCTACGACATCAACTACCGGGCGCTCGAAGAAAACTGGGACCGCATCACAGATCTGCGTCTGGAGGATGGATCGCGGCCGGAGGTGGTGAAGCTGCCCATGCCGGGGCCGCTGTATTTCGACGGGGAACGGCTGCCAGCCAGTTATGCGAACTTTTACATTTGCAACGCGGCGGTGCTGGTTCCAACCTTCAACGACCCGAACGACCGCGTGGCGCTGGGCATTCTCAGCGAACTGTTCTGCGACCGGCCGGTGGTGGGCATACACGCCGTGGATCTGGGGCTGGGTTTCGGCACTTTGCATTGCCTGACGCAGCAGCAACCCGAGCAGTGATGGCAGTGCAAAAAATGGCCGGGCGCGCCCCGGCGCCCGGCTTGCTTTAG
>CAYSBM010000427.1:0-2302 GCA_964429095.1 uncultured Solibacteraceae bacterium
CCGCATGACACTCGTTGAGCAGCGCCAGGCAAATACCAGGCAGGATAACTCCAAGCGATGTCAACCGCGATTCTCGATGTGGCGCTTCTCGCCACAGCCAGTGCCGCAAACGCCGCGACGCCACCCACGTCCGACATTATCTTCATTCTGGCGGATGACGTAGGCTAATCTCCAGGCGCGATAATCTGAACCGGCCCGAAAAGGCCTGATTGCACAAGCGGCGGGACACTGACGTAGACGGGCCGCGTCTTGCCACCGGGACCCTCCCCTAGGAGCGGAATCCAACTCCCGGCAGGATTCGCCGCCACGGAAGCAGCGGAGCCAATTTCACTGCTCGGCAAGAGATCCCTTTGCAGTGCAAAAGCAACGAGCAGAAACGGACGGAGTCCGCCGGACCGCTCGTGAACACCGGGTAGGTTGATGGTCCTTCATGGATCTATGGTTGTCCTATGATTGGGTGTATGGGTGTCGATGACTTCAAACGCCCAGCTCGGGAAGTACCGATCGGATCAGGGCCCGGTCATCTTCCGGCAAGGCCGCCAGGGGACAAGGTTGGTCTTGCGGACGGGTTTGCTTTTGATTGATCCGCCCCATCAGGCTCCAGTTGCGGCTCAGGTCCTGCGGTTCACGGGCGGGCAAATCATAGCGGGTGAAATCGATCACGGTTGCCGGCGATGACTTCTCCCAATCATGCAGCAGCGCCAGACGGAACTGGCGGTTCATGAACCAGCGGATTTCGAGGTTGGCATCGCTGCATCCCAAACCGGTGCCCCGCTGAACAAAACGGTAGTCCAGATGGGCGTTGTCGGGATGGTGCCGTCGCCATAGCTCCCCGAATTCGCCCTGGGTGAGGCATTCGGCATTGGGCCAGCGGCTGCGGATGCCCTCGAGCCAACGGGTGAGCACCGGCAGGTTCTTGACCTGTGGCACGAGCGAGATTTCCCAGCAATTGGTCACCCACGCCCACTGGTTGAGCTTGTAGCCGGCGTCGAAGTGCGCCGCCGTGCAGGACAGCATCTGCTGCAGGCCTTTCTCCGGACCGTACCAACCGATGGTCTCAATGGGCCCGACACCGAACCGGCTGTTGTAACCCTTCTCTTTCTCGCCCACCTTGTATTTGCCCAGGCCGAGCCGACGTGCGGAGAGGAAGTCCACGGTCCAGCCGTCCAAATTCACGCAATCGATGAAATCCTCCCGCCCTTGGGCGGGTTTGCAGAAGTGCTCGGTGGACGGGTAATAGGGATAGCTGATGGAGCCGTCGCCGTCGCCGTTATCAATGCCGAACTGACTCCAGATGTTGCCTTGGCAGACGTGAATATCCTCCTGCTCGGCCAGGTATTTCTGGTTGGCCGCCGAGAGGAAACCGGCCACCAGACTCTTCGGACGAAACCCGCCGCCCATGAGATCGCTCACCTTGGCCAGCGCCTCGTGGATGTCGCGGTTCACTTGTTCGCGAGAGTTATACATGTTGGCGAAATCTGCGCCGGGGATCAAAGTCTCGTCGTCTCCATACTGATCGTGGAATTCGCGCACAAGACGGGGGGCGGCCTGGTAGTTGGGCCGCGAGTCTTCCAAGGCCCGCCAACTCAACGCCCAGGTCATCGCCGCCCCCGGCCAGCCCGCCGCAAACGCCGCCCTCAGCGCCTTGATGTTCTCCGGCGTGTGGCGGTCATACTCGTCGAACCCCTCGTTGCGGGTGCGGGTGACCTCGATCTGGTTCACCCGAATGACCGAGTTGAAGGTGAGAATCCGCCGACCCGACAGCGGTCCTGTGATCGGGAGACGGGATTCCGCAGCGCTGGCGGGAAGGACTTGGCCCATTGGATCGGGTAAACAGGCGCTGAGAGCAGTCAGGCCCGCAGTCTTAATGAAAGTGCGTCGTTTCATGGTGAAACTCCTTTCCTGTTTGGATCTTCAAGAGAAGGAGTGAAGCAAGTTGTTTTCATTTGATTTCATTCGACAAGGTCAGGGTCTTTTCCTGATATGGGACTGGATAGGCGGTCAGCCAGACATCCGGTTTGAATTCAACGTTCTTCGGGTCAAAGGCCAGCACGACGACTTCACAGGCTTTGCCCCACATGTCCCGGCTCACGGGAACGAAGTAACTGTAGTTGCGGTCGGTCTGACTGACCGGATACTCCCAAGGGTTCACGGGATAGGACGGAGCGCGCTGCGGAGCGCCGACCCAACGACCGTCCACCCGAAGAGCGACCCAGGCGCCTTCGCGGCCATGGACGCCGTTGCAGGCGACGGTAAGATAACTCCCAGGCGCTGCCGCATCGAGAGAGAAAGGCAACGCCCC